>CAMZET010000008.1 GCA_947305825.1 uncultured Verrucomicrobiota bacterium | reverse complement strand
GAACCGAAGGTCGTTTCGGAATTCCCCTTGCCCATAATCCGCCGGGGACATTGGCGGCGTTGCCGTATGTTCAGGCTTTGCCGTCGGGCGTTTTATGCTCGACTGCCCTGCGGCTCATAAAGCGAATGAGACCCTCCCGCGTCACGCCAATCGCCCGCAGTCCCCTCCATAGACACGGTCGAGGTATCAGTTGTCGAGGTAGATGCGAAGCGTCCGCAAAAGCAGCGGTCGCGGCAGAGTTTTGCCGCGCAGTGCCACTAGGCAATGCGTCTAGTGCCACCAAACAATGCGTCTAGTGCCACCAAACAATGCGTCTAGTGCCACCAGACGTCTCGCTAGCCGCTGGATGCGCCGCCGGAATCTCCTCAATGTCGAATGTGCTCTGGAGATTCCCCGGCGTCTATAATGTCGGGAACAGCCAGAAACCGCGCGGTCCTCCGGCAAGTGCCGTCAGACACGAAAAAACTGGGGAACCTCCAGGAAAATGAGAAGTTGCAAAACGCCCCGCAAATAGAGGCACAAACCGCTATCCCGCACCTGCAGCTGCGACGTTTGGGCTAAACGCGGGCAAGGCCAGAGGCGATGGTGTGCTGGATGGAGGCGAGGCGCTGGTCGGGGGAGGAGCCGCGGATGTCGGCGACGAATGCGACTTCGCGGGAAGAAGGGGTGTAGAAGAAAGCACGGTTGCCGCGCGCGTCGATGCGGGAGAAGCCGGCGGTGGCGGCCTGGACGCGGATGGCGGCGATTTTGGCGAATCTGGCGGCGGCCGGCGGCAGCGGGCCGAAGCGGTCTCGCATTTCGTCGCGGAGGGCCTTGACGGCCTTCAAGTCAGCCGCCTGCGCGAAGCGCCGCAGGAGGCTCATCCGCTGCATGTCGTCTTCGACGTAGGAGTACGGGATGGCGGCGGCGGCTTCGACGTCCGGCGAGTCCGGCGACGGGTCGATGAAATCGAGGCCGAGCGAGACGTCGACTACTTCCTTGATTTTTTCGCCTTTGAGAGCGGCGATGGTGCGCTGCAGGAGCTGGCAGTAGAGCGTGAAGCCGACGGCGGCGATGTGTCCGGACTGCTGGGAGCCGAGGAGGTTCCCGGCGCCGCGCAGCTCCAAATCGCGCAGCGCGAGTCCGAAGCCGGCGCCGAGGCCGCCGTGGCGTTGCAGCGCTCGCAGCCGCTCGCGCGCGTCCGCATCCATCTCTCCAGATACGTCCAGCAGCAGAATCGCATGGCCCTGGCGCGAGGAGCGGCCTACGCGCCCGCGCAACTGGTACAGGTCCGCGAGGCCGAAGCAGTCTGCGTGGTCGATGAGAATTGTGTTGGCGCGCGGTATGTCTATGCCGGACTCGACGATGGTGGTGGAGAGGAGGATGTCGGATTTGCCGCGCTCGAACTCGCGGATTTTCCTGGCGAGCGACTCGGCGTCCATCTGGCCGTGGGCGAGGGTAATGCGGGCATTCGGGCAGAGCGAACGGAGGCGTTTTTCGACTTTGGCGATGGTGGCGACGCGGTTGTGGAGGAAGTAGACCTGCCCGCCGCGACGCAGTTCCGCCTCGATGGGTTTGCGTATGGCGTCGTCGGAGTCGCGGACGATTTTCGTCTCGACGGCGACGCGTTCGCGCGGCGGAGTGCGCAGGAGCGAGAGGTCTCGTGCACCAGTCATCGACAGGTAGAGCGTGCGGGGAATTGGCGTTGCGGAAAGCGTGAGGACGTCGGCGGTGGAGCGCAGGTTCTTCAGGAATTCCTTGTGGCGGACGCCGAAGCGCTGCTCTTCGTCGATGATGATTAGCCCGAGGTCGCGGAACGCGACTTTCGGGGAGAGGATGGCGTGGGTGCCGATGACGATGTCGCAGACGCCGGAGGCGAGGCGTTGGAAGGTGCGCTGCCTGACGGCGGCGGACTGGAAGCGCGAGGCTGGCTCTATGCGGACCGGGGTGCCGTCGAAGCGGGAGGTGAACGTCTCGTAGTGCTGTTCTGCGAGGACGGTGGTGGGTGCGAGCACGGCGACCTGGCGGCCGTTCATGGCGGCGATGTAAGCCGCTCGCATGGCGACCTCGGTCTTGCCGTAGCCGGCGTCGCCGCAGATGAGGCGGTCCATTGGGCGCCGTTTGGCCATGTCCTCTTTGACGGCGGCGATGGCGGCTGCCTGGTCCGGGGTTTCTTCGTAGGGGAAGGCGGCCTCGAATGCCGCCAGCCCATCGCAGTCGATGTCGTAAGCGAAGCCGGGGACTGTCTCGCGCCGTGCCTGCGTCTCGAGGAGGGATGCGGCGAGATCGGCCACGGCCTTGCGCGCCTTGGCCTTGTCGTGTTCCCACTTCTGGCCGTCGAGGCGGTGGAGATGGACGGCCTCGCCGCGCACGCCGACATAGCGCGTAATCAGGTGGGCGTGTTCGGCGGGGACGTGCAGAAGGGCGCCGCCGTCGTACTCTATCGTGAACACCTCCCGCATGTGCCCGTCGAGCATTATTTGGCTCGAGCCCAGGAATTTGCCGACGCCGTGGCCGGAATGCACCACGTATTCGCCGGGTTCGAGTTCGCTGAAGTCGGAGATTCTCGCTCCGCTCGGCGCGGCCGGGCGCGAGGAGCGCGAGATGCGGCGCTTGGCGAATACGCGGTCAGCCTTCGAGACGACGACGAGGCCAGGGATTTCGAAGCCGGCGGAGAGGTCGTCGATGCGCAGGACGAGGGAGCCGCGTTCTTGGGCGGCGGCGAGATGGCGCGCGAGCGTGGCGCGGGCGAGTTCGAAGAGTTCGGGGTGGTGCGCGTCGGAGCCGCGAAGTTCCGAAAAGCCCGGCAGCGGCGCGGTGCGGAAGGGGCATTCGGCGGCATCCGGCGGTACCGGCGCTCCCGAATAGACCGTGAACAGGCGCGGCCCGGCGGGAATGGAAGGGCTGTATTCGCCGTGCTCCAGCGCGAGGACGGCGGCGCCGTCCGGCAGCAGCGAGAAAATCGAGGTCTCGCCAGCGCCCGGCGCCGCCGCGTCCGCCGCGGCGCACGGCATGAGCGTGACGCACTCGGCGCGCCTTATCGAGACTTGTGTGGCGGGGTCGAAGAAACGCAGCGCGTCGAGCTCCTCGCCGAAGAATTCGGCGCGCACCGGGTTTTCTTCGCCCGGGCCCCATACGTCCACGATGCCGCCGCGCACGCTGTAGAAGCCTTCGCGCTCGACAGCCGGTGTGCGCTGGTATCCGGCGGCGTGTAGGCGCTCGCAAAGCGCAGAGAACGAGACTGACGCCGGCGCGTCCAGGCGCAGCACGGCCGCAGGCTCCACGCTCGCCGGCACGCCGGCGAGCAGAGAAGCCGATGGCGCGACAATCGCAAGCGGCCTGACGCCGTTCTGCAACGCCTCTAGAGCCTTCAGGCGCAGTCCCAGCGTCCCGGGGTCGTCTTCAAGAGGCGGCGGAAAGAAATAGACGGCCTCCTGGCCAGCCAGGAGGCGCAAATCCTCCGCCAGACGCTCCGCTTCCGGAATGCCGGGCGTCACCGCCAGCACCGCCGGTCGCGCCTCGGCCAGCGAGAGGGCCGCGAACGCGTCCGCCCCGCCCGTAAACGACGGCACGCTGACGACTTCCGTCGCGAGCGTCGGCTCGAAAGCCCTGCGGAATACTTCTACCGCTTCGCGTATCGTATTTGAAACTGCCATGCCGCATGGTTGTCCCGGGTGGATTCGAACCACCTCGAAGGGTATCAAAAACCCCTATGCTGCCATTACATCACGGGACATACGCTTGAAACGCTCCAGGCTTTTAGGCCCTTCGCTTCGAGCTGCGCCGCTGTTTCGCGTCCCCGCGCTTGGTCCGGGACGAGGCCGAAGACAGTCGACCCGCTGCCGCTCACGGTGACGCCGACGGCGCCTGCACTGCGCAGGGCCGCCGCCGCGTCTGCAATCTCCGGATACAACGCCATTGCCGGTGAAGCTAGGTCATTCACCGCCGCTGCCGCAATATCCGCGAGGTTGCCTCTTTCAAGAGCGGTCCGCATATTATAGCAAATTTTTCTGTCGCTTGCACTAGGGGAAGATAGATTTTCCGCCAAGGCTCCGTAGACTAGTTTCGTGGAGGAGAAGACGCCTGGATTGGCGAGGACGAGATGGAGGGGAGGGACGCTGCCAAAGCGCGAGACGATTTCGCCTCGCCCCTCCATGAGGACGGGGCCGCCGAGGAGGAGGGCCGGGACGTCGCTGCCGACGGAGGCGGCGATTTCGCAGAGCGTTTCAGTCGGGAGGTGGAGTTCCCAGAGCGTATTGAGGGCGCGGAGTGTGGCGGCGGCGTCGGCGCTGCCGCCGCCGAGGCCGCCGCCGACGGGGATGCGCTTTGTGACGCTGATGCGGGCGCCGCGCTTGCAGCCCGTCGCCGCCGCGAGAGCGCGCGCCGCCTTGACGCACAGGTCGTCCGCGAACGGCGCGTCGCTGGAAATCGAGCCGTCTTCGGACGGCAGCGCTTCCACGTCATCGGCGAGCGAGACGGGCAGCACGAGCGAACGCAGCGCGTGGTAGCCGTCTGGCCGCTTGCCGAGCACCTCCAGGAAGAGGTTCACTTTGGCGTATGCGGCGAGTTTCATGGCGGCGCGTAGGCTATTTCATCACGGTCTGCGCGGTAATGAAGCCGATGGCGGCGTTGACAAGGGCGCCGACGCCGCGTATTTCGTCGGCGGAGATGCGCGTGATGAAGGAAAGGTCGTCGCCGTTGCGGAAGTAGGCGGACGCGGTTCCGGCCGCACCCGGAGGCGGGAGCGTCGCGAGCATGGCGGCGATGCCGGTCTGCGCTTCGGCGGGCGCGAGGACGGCGAATTCCTTCGCCAGCCCTTTGAGGAGCGCGTATATGGCGATGTGCTGGACGTAATACGGGCGGAGGGCGGCAGCTTCCGGCAGCGTTTTTATGAACGCTTCGTCCGGGGCCGCCGGCGCCGGATGGCCGTCAAGGGTAACTGACAGGTTCATGGCCGGCGTCTCGGAGAGGACGCAGTCGTTGGGGGCATACATGGCTTCGCGGAGTTCCTCGGCGAATGTCGCCGGGTCGATGGCGGCGGCTTTCTCCTTGCCCGGGCCCTGGAAGAACGCGATTGCCTTGGCGGGGCTCAAGAGGATGTTTGCCGTCGTGTCGGTGAATGCGGCCATGAGGTAGTCGGATTTGATGCCGAATTTATCGAGTACGACGGCAACGGCGACGTAGCGCTTGAGGCCGAATTCGGGGCAGCCCGCGCCCGGCGCGGCAGCCGTGGCGGCAATGGCGTCCGCCGGCGCGAACGCGAACGGATTCTTGCCGAGCGGCGTCAGGCCGACAGCCGCCGCTTCCGTGCCGGGAAGCGGCTTGGCCGAACCGCGCAAATCGACCGCCGTCTCGGTGGCGCGAACGCCGACGTGGGCGGATTCGATCATCGCGAACCTCTTCTGGGCAATGGCGAGGTTCTTGGATTTCTGCTCGTCTTTCTCTTTCTTGGCCAGTTCTCCGAGGGCGCGGGCGGCGATCTTGAAGAAAGATTGCGGGAAGCGGAAGCGGACGAAATCGCCTTCGAGCGGCGCGGTCGCGGCCGCGACTTCGGCGAGCGCTGCGCGCGCGGCGTCCTTGTCCTTCGACATGGTCGCCCAGAGACCGTCCTCCGAAAATGCCGTGTACGTGCGTTCCGGCTCGGGCTTCTCGCCGTCGTCGCCGATATCCTCGTCATCCTCGTCTAGCGTCTCCACGACGACAAGGCCGTCTTTCTCGTAGGAACCCGGATGCGCGGCCATGAAAGCGATTTTCGTGCGTTGCGCCGGGTACAGGACGGCGATTTCCACGTCCAGGTCGTCAAAGAAGTCGTCGGATTCGGCGCCGTCGCTGGCTTCCTGCAGGGCGTCCGTTTCGCCGTAGACGATGGCGAGCATGGGTTCGCCGGCGCGCATAGGGCCGAAATATTCGTAGACCGGGTTTTTGGCGATGCTGGAGGCGGCCAGCGCGCCCAGCATCGGGTTGCCTGACAGGCTGGCAAGCTGCGCGGCGGCTTTCGTGAGCGTCGCCTGGTCGGCGACCTGCGCCGAGCCGATTTTCACGAGTTCGTCGGCTGCCGCCGACATCAGCATCATCGCCGCCGCTGCAGCGAGAATAATATGTTTCTTCATCGTCTGTCTGCTCCTTTCTTGCTTCATGAAATACCGTTTTTGAGGTCGCGCACGGCGCTGGCGACGTTCGCGAACAGGCGTTCGAGTTTGGCGAGCGGGACCGTGGAGAACGAGAGGCGTATGAGTCCCGAGAGGACGATGGTGCCGGTCGAGTAGCGCTCGATGAGTAGTTTGCGCACGTCCTCGGCGGCGACGCCTCGCGGCTTGACGCACATGAAATAGCCTGAATTGAACGGCATCGCATCAAAGAATTCGGAGTATTCGGGGTGGGCGGCGAGGATGCGGCGGATTTCGCGGTAGCGTGCCTTGAGGATTTCGAACTTCTCCTTCTTCTGTCGCGAATAGCCCTCGTCGCCGAACGCGGTCACCGCCAGGTGCTGGCCTATGGACGAGATGTTGCTCACGCCGCTGCGAACGTTGCCGGCTGCCTTGGCCTCCAGCGCCTTGAGCTGCTCCGCGCTCGCACCCTTGAAGCCGAACGTGATGAAACCGACGCGCAGACCCCACACGTAGTCTTCCTTCGTCGCGCCGTCGAGCTTCACCGCCAGAACGCGCTCGGAGAGCCGGGCGAACTCCGCGAACAGCGATTCGCGGTGCACGCCGTCCTCGTACACGAGGCCGAAGTAGGCGTCGTCGGTGATTACGACGATGCGTTTTCCGGCGTCGGCGGCGGCTTTGACGGCCGCCACGATGCGCGGCACGTCCGCATCCGTGGCTGTGTAGCCTGTCGGGTTGTTCGGGAAGTTCAGGACGAGGAGTTTCTTGCCGCCTGGCGCGAGAAGGGCCTCGCGCAGGGCGTCGGCGTCGAACGCGCCGTCTTTGAACGTGTTGAAATGTGCGATGGAGCAGCCGACCGCCTCGCCGAAGATGAGCTCGTAGTTGTCCCAGTAGAGGTCGGGCGTGACGAGGGTATCCTCCTCGGCGGCGAAGAGTTCGGCGGCGACGCGCAGGCCGTGCGTGAGCGCGTTCGTGACTACCGGGTCGGAGAAGGCGAGGCCGCGCATGGACGGGTTCTTGGCGAGTTCCATCTCGCGCCATTTGGAGCGCAGGGCGGGGAGGCCGAAGCTCGAAGCGTAGAGGAAAGCGCGCTTGTCGAGGGTGGTGCGGCCCGCGAAGCACGGCATGACCATGGGCGAGGAATCCTCCTCGAAAGCCATGCCGATAGTGGCGTTTATGTCGCAGCCCCTGGCTTCTGCGCCCTGGCCCAGGATGCCGCCGTATGGGAAATACATTTTCAGGCCACGCGGCGACAGGAAGCCGCGCGCCTCTCCAAGCGTCTCGTTCAGTTGTTCAGCCAATAAGTTCATGACGCCGTAAAGTATACCATAATATCGCCGCGCTTGCTTGACGGCGTTGTCGGGACCGTCGGCATGCCGGAACGGCAACGGGAACGGGAGAAAAATTTGCAAATCCCCCCCTTGATTTTCGGAGGAAGATAGGGTAATATATGTGCTTGCACGCCGCATCAGGCGAAACATCCATTGCAAGGAGTATAGAAGATGAAGGTAAATTCGATAATTGCCGGCTGCGCGGTCGTTCTGGCGATATGCGCAAGCGGTTGCCGCTACAACAAGGCCAACGAAGGAGCCGAAGGCGCCGGCGACGGCGTTTCCACGCTTCCCGGCTACACGGAAGGGGTTTCCGACGTGGGCACGGCCGAAATCGAGGCCCAGGATGTCGATTCGCTTGCGTCTGCCGACTCCGGCTCTGACATAAATCAGCTGATGGCGGCTGCGGCGGCGTTCGAGGATATTTACCAGCGTGTGACGGATGTCGCGTTCGCGCCCGTCTATTTCACGCTCGATTCGACGACGATAGGGCCTGCGGAGCTCGGGAAGGTGGACGCGGTGGCGCAGCATCTGGCGGCGATGCCGACGCGCGTCGTCGTGGTCGAGGGGCATTGCGACGAGCGCGGCTCGAACGAATACAACATGTCGCTTGGTGAGAGCCGCGCGGCGACCGTGCGCGACTATCTGATGCGCAGCGGCGTCGCGCCTGAAAGGATTCAGACGCGGTCCTACGGCGAGGAGCGTCCGGCGGTCGACGGGCACGACGAAGGAGCCTGGTCGCGCAACCGCCGCGGCGAGTTCGTCCTCTTCCAGATGTAAAAGGCTTTCCGGCGCATGGATTTCGCTTTCATAGCGAGCAATGCGGGCTTCGGCGAGTGGCTGGTGATGCTCGCGGTGGTGCTGGTGGTCGCAGGGCCCAAGCGTCTGCCGACGATTGCGCGGGAACTTGGCCGCTACTACGCCAAGTTCCGCCGCGTCGCGGAGGGCTTCAAGCGCGAATTGTTCGAGATAGACGAAACCATGCGCCGCACCGAGGCCGCCGCCGAGAAGGGGGCCAAGGACTTTTTCGTGATAGAGGGCAACGAAGCGACGGCCAAGCCCGCATTGGAGGCTTGAGGCGATGAAAGATGCGGAGATGCGCAACGACCCGCCAATGACGCTGTTGGCGCACCTGGCGGCAGTGAGGGACATGCTGGTGTTTTCGCTGGCGTCGTGGGTCGGCGGCGCCGTGGTTGCCATAGTGTTTTCGCCGCAGATTCTTTCTTGGCTCAAGTCGCCGGCCGCCGCCGAACGCGAACTCCTCCAGGGCCTTGACTTGACGAGCGGCTTCTCGACCATGATGTCCATCGCCCTCTGGGGCGGAATAGCCATAGCGTTTCCGCTGGTTTCGTACGCGGTGTTGAGGTTCGTCTCGCCCGCGCTGACAAAGCGAGAAAAGGTGTCGATACTCTGCATACTCGTGTCAGGCGGTGCGCTGTTTCTAGCTGGAGCCTGGCTTTGCTATGCGCGGACGCTGCCGCTCGTCGTCGAGGCGTTCCAGTCCATCAACCGCTGGCTCGGGCTCAGCGTCGAGACGATACGCATCGAAGGGTACATAGCGATAGTGTTGAGGACGGTGGTTGCGTTCGGCCTGGTGTTTCAGTTGCCGCTGGCGTTGTTTGTGATGGGGATGTTCGGGCTCGTGTCGAGCGAGGCGTTGCGCGGCAAAAGGCGTCTTGCGATAGTGCTGGCGTTTTTCCTGGCGATGTTCCTGACGCCGCCCGATCCGATTAGCCAGCTTGTGATGGCCATACCGCTCTGCCTTCTGTACGAGCTTTCGATTTGGGCGGTGTGGCTGCGCGAGAGGTCGCGCGGCGGCCGCGAACAATAGCCATGAAGAGCAGGGCTTCAGTCGCGCTGGGCTTTCTTGCGCTGATTGCTCTAGGCGCTCTTGTCCTTGCTTCGCCGTTTTCGCGCAACGCGCACGAATGGGGAAACTGGCAGGGCGCGTTGTTCACGGCGTTTTCCGCCGTCTGCGTGACGGGGCTTTCGATAGTCGACATTGCGGCGGAATACACGCGCTTCGGGCAGGTCGCGCTGCTCGTGCTTGTGGAAATCGGCTGTCTCGGATTGATGACGTGCGGGACGTTTCTGCTTGTCGCGATAGGGCGGCGGCTGTCGCTCGCGAGGGAATTCTCTCTGATGAACGCATACGGCGTGGCGCAGGTGCAGGGTTTGCGCGGCCTGATATGCTGGGTTGTCGGCTCCATGCTGTTCATCGAGGCCGCCGGCGCCGCCGCGCTCTGGTGCCGCTTCAAGACGCTGTTTGCGGACGATGCGCTGTATTTGTCGATTTTCTATTCGGTGATGGGATTCTGCAACGCCGGGTTCGGCATACTGCCGGGGTCGCTGGCCACGTTCGCCGGCGAGCCGGCGGTGCTCATGATACTCGCGCTCGAGACGATACTGGGCGGCATCGGGTTCCTCGTCATATACAATCTTTGCACCTTCAAGTTTCTGCGCACTCGCGGCGGCGCGGCAGGCCGCCTTTCCATGCACACCCGCGTCGTCCTCCGCGTTTCGGCGTATCTGCTCCTTGTCGCCTACGTCGCCGTGCTCGTCCTCGAATGGAACGGCGCGCTGGCCTCCTTCGGCAACGCCCAGAAGCTTTGGGTCGGCTTCTACCAGGCGGTGACGCCGCGCACTTGCGGCTACTGCGTAGTCCCGACGGAATCCTTGAAGCCGCTAACCCGCCTTGTCTACGAGGTGCTGATGGTGATAGGCGGCGCACCCGGCTCGGCCGCCGCCGGCATAAAGGTCACGACGTTCGCCGTCCTCGTCTACACCATTACCGCCATGTGCCGCGGCGCCACCGAAACGGTCATCTCGCGCCGCGTCATCTCCACCGACATCGTCCGCGAGTCGATAGTCATCGCCGTCGCGCTGCTCTCCTTCATAGTGATTGTGACGGGCTTCCTGTTTGCGACGGAGTCGCAAAGCGGCATCGCCCTTGACGCGCTGGTCTTCGAGGCGGTGTCTGCCGTGACGACGACCGGGCTTTCCGTGGGCGACACCACGGCGAGCCTTTCGGCCGCCGGCAAGGCCGTCATAATGGCCGGGATGTTCATCGGGCGCCTCGGCGCGCTTTCCGTTGTCATGCTCATAGGCGACCGCGAGGCAAAAAGCCACATTCGATACCCGAGCGAGGAACTCGTCGTCGGCTGACGCAATAACAACAAGGAGGAACACATGCTAAAAGGAATATCACCGCTCGTTTCGCCGGAACTTCTCAAGACCCTCGACGAAATGGGGCACGGCGACGAAATCGTGTTCAGCGACGCGCATTTCCCGGCGCACTCGATGAATGCGCGCGTTTTGAGGGCGGACGGCATCCCCGCAGCGGCGCTGCTGGGCGGCGTCATCCCGCTGTTCGAGCTCGACGCTTACGCGACGCCGGTAGTGATGATGGAGGCGGTGCCCGGCGACGAACTCGACCCGGACGTCGAACGCTCGTACCGCGAAGCGCTCGGCTACCAAGGCGAAATCGAGCGCATGGAGCGTTATGCGTTCTACGAGCGGGCGAAGAAGGCTTTTGCCGTCGTCGTGACGGGCGAACGCCGCAAATACGGCAACGTCATCCTCAAGAAGGGCGTCACGCCTTGACTTCGGCCTCGCGCCGGCAGCGGCGCCGTCAGGCATAAATCGTCGGAATATGGTATACTATATCCAAACCTAGAACCTCAAGCAGGAGAAGCAATGCGAAAGTTGACAGCGTATGCGGCGGTTGTGCTGGCGGCGGTTTCGACGGCCAGCGCCACGCCGGTGGCAGTTGAGTGGAAAGCGCCGGAGACAATGCCGGCCAAGGCGGCGAGGCCGTTCAGCGGCTTTTTGCCGGACGGGTCGTTTCTGTTCGCGGGCGGTTCCGACTTCGCGGACGGAGTGAAGACCTACTCCAGCGCCGTGTACGTGCGCGACGCGAACGGGACGTGGAACGCGGCGGGGACGCTGCCTCGCGCTGTTGCCGAGGGCGTGTCGTGCGAGGTTCCCGGCGGCGTGTTCGCGGCCGGCGGCACCGACGGTTCGCAGGTCTTTTCCGACGCCTGCATCCTGACTGGCGGCGAGACGAAGGCTCTTCCTCCGCTGCCGGAGCCCGTTTCGATGGGCGCGGCGGCCGCAGACGGCTCGCGCGTCTTCGTCGTCGCCTCCAAGAAGGTCTACTCGATTGACGTTGCGGCCAGCTCGCCGGCCTGGACCGAGGTCGGCGAAATCCCCGGCCCCGCGCGTTCGCAGCACGTCGCGGCCGTGCAGAACGGCGACCAGAAGGAAAAGCGCCTCGTCGTATACGGCGGCTTCGACCTCGCCACCAAACTCCCGCTCCACGACGGCTACGGCTACGTAATCGCCGAAAACCGCTGGGTCGAACTCGCGCCGACGGATGGCGCGGTCACCACGATAGGCGCGTCTTTCGTGCCTAGCGGCCACCAGCACATCCTGCTCGTGGGCGGCTTCGGCGCCGAAGGCTGGATTGCCCGCGCCGTCGCAGGCTCCCAGGAAACCGACCCCGCCCGCCTCGGCTGGCAGCGCTCCATCCTCGCCTACAACGCCGTCACCGACGCCTGGTGCGAATACGGCCAGATTGCAGAGGGCGACAGCCCGCGCTGCGGCGCCGCCGTCGCCATCAAGCCCGGCAAGACCCCAGGCGACTACCTCCTCCTTATCGCCGGCGGCGAGGTCGCCCCAGCCACCCGCACAGCCTCCGTCTCCGCCGCCAGCTTCCGCAAGGACGCCAAGTTCGGCGCCAAGGCCTGGCTCGTCGTCGCCCTCTACGCCTGCTTGATGGTCGCCATGGCCCTCTTCTTCATCCTCAAGAAGAAGGACGAGAACGACTACTTCCGCGGCGGCAACCGCATCCCGTGGTACGTCGCCGGCATGAGTATCTTCGCGACGATGCTTTCGTCCATCACCTTCATCGCCATCCCGACGCAGGCCTACCTCTCCGACTGGCGCTACTTCCCGATGGCCATCTGCATCTTCGCGATTGCGCCCGTCGCCATCTTCTACTACCTGCCGTTCTTCTGCCGTCTCGGCATCACCTCGGCCTACGAATACCTGGAAAAGCGCTTCAACCTCGGCGTCAGGCTCTTCGGCTCGGCGGCGTTCGTCGTGTTCATGGTGTGCCGCGTCGCGGTCGTGACGCTCTTGCCGGCCATCGCGCTCAACGCCGTCACCGGCGTGTCCATCGACGCCTGCATCCTCATCTGCGGCATCCTGACGATGATTTACTGCTCGCTCGGCGGCCTCGAGGCCGTAATCTGGTCCGACTTCGTCCAGGGCATCGTGCTTCTCGGCGGCGCGCTCGCCGTGCTCATCATCCTCATCGTCAAGACCGGTCCCGAAGGCGCCCACATGGCCACTTTCTGGAACGTCGCTACCGCCAGCGGAAAGACGACGATGTGGGACTTCCGCTGGGTTCTTTCGCAGCCGGTCCTCTGGGTGATTCTCGTCCAGGGCGTCGTCGCCAACCTCTCGAGCTACACGTCCGACCAGTGCGTCATCCAGCGCTACATAGCGACGCCTGACGAAAACGCGACGAAGCGCTCCATCTGGTTCAACGGCGTCATGAGCGTCCTCGCGTCCGTGATTTTCTACGGCATCGGCACGGCGCTCTTCACGCACTACCGCACCAATCCGGCCATGATGGACGTCACGATGCCCAAGTCCGACTCGGTGTTTCCGATATTCATGGCGGTGGAACTGCCGTGGTGGCTCGCCGGCCTCGTGATTGCGGCCATCTTCGCCGCGACGATTTCGACGCTCTCGGCCAACCTCTCGTCCGCCTCGACCGCAGTCGTGACCGACTTCATCAAGCGCTTCCGTCCCGGCATTCCCGGCAAGGCGCAGATACGCGCCGGGCAGATTTGCACCTATGTCGTAGGCATTCTCGGCATCCTCGCGGCCCTGTCGCTCGCCAGGATGGAGTCGCGCGCGCTCTTCGACAACTTCCAGGAGTTCATCGCGATGCTCACCGCCGGCTTGACGGGCCTCTTCTTCATGGGCGTGTTCATGCCGCGCGTCAAGGGCATCGCCGCCGTCCTCGGCCTTACCGCCAACTACGTCGTGTGCTTCACTTGCAAAGCCCTCGGCTGCCAGGTGTTCGGCTTCAAGTTCCATCCGTTCCTGCTGGGCGGCATCGGCCTCGTCGTCTGCGTCGTCGTCGCGTGGGTCCTCTCCTTCGTCATCCGCGAGAAGGGACGCGACCTCACCGGCCTCACCTTGAAGACCCTCAAGAAGTAGCATTCCGGCGCGTGTGCGCGAGCGCAACCAAACCAAAATGAAGACAAAGCCCCTCTTCCTCGTCCTCTCGGCTCCTTCCGGCTGTGGCAAATCGACGCTTATCGACATGCTGCTCCAGGAGTACCACGACATAGTCTATTCGATATCGTGCACGACGCGCGAGCCGCGTGGCGAGGAGGAGGACGGGCTGGACTACCACTTCCTCAGCCGGGAGCGTTTCGAGACGCTTCTCGGCGAGGGGGCTTTCCTCGAACACGCCCTCGTGCACGGCAACTACTACGGCACGCTTCGCGCGCCGATAGAGGAAGTCCTGGCTGAGGGCAATTCGATGGTGCTCGACATCGACGTGCAAGGCGCGGCGAAAGTGCGCGAATACGTCCGCGCCCTGCCCAACACCGACCCGCTGAAAATCGGCTACGTCGATATCTTCATCTCGCCGCCGTCGATGGAAGAGCTGCGCGAGCGTCTGGAAAAGCGCGGGACGGACAGCGCCGAGGTCATCGAGCGCCGCCTCGCCAACGCGGAAGGGGAGATGGAGCGCGCCGGCGAATACATGTACCGCGTGACGAACGACGACCTCGGCCACTGCTTCAAGAGACTTTGCGATTTGATAGACGCCCTTAGCGGGCGGATGTAGCGTCGCGGCGGCGCCCGTGCCGCCCCGCCGTGCAAGACCGACGAATTAATGGTAAAATAACACCATGTTGCTGAAAATAGAAGATTTGTGCGTATCGTTCCGCAACGACGACGGTGAAGTCAACGAAGCGGCTGTGGATGTGAACCTCTCGCTCGACCGCGGGCAGGTTTTGGGCGTCGTCGGCGAGTCCGGCAGCGGCAAGAGTTCCGTCGCCATGAGCGTCGCGAGGCTCCTGCCGAGCCCGCCCGCCTTCTATCCAAAGGGGAAAATCCTCCTCGACGGCGAGGACACGCTGACCATGCCCCTCCCGGTCTTGCGCTCCAAGCGCGGCAAGAAAATCGGCGTGATTTTCCAGGACCCTATGGGTTCGCTTTCCCCGCTGCACCGCATCGGCGACCAGCTCGTCGAGACGATTCTCCTGCACGAAGACATGACCGCCCGCGCCGCGCGCGAAATGGCTCTCGAATGGCTCGGCAAGGTCGGCATTCGCGACGTCCCAGTGACCGCCAAGGCGTACCCGCACGAGCTTTCCGGCGGCATGCAGCAGCGCGTCATGATTGCGATGGGGCTCATGCTCGGTCCGGAACTCGTCATCGCCGACGAACCGACCACCGCGCTTGACGTCACCGTGCAGGCCCAGGTGCTGCGCCTCATGAAAGCCTTGCACCGCGCCAATTCCGGCGTCCTCCTCATTACCCACGACCTCGGCGTCGTATCCCAGATGGCCACCAAGCTCGCCGTCATGAAGAACGGGCACGTCATCGAGACGACCGACGACCCGGCAGCCTTCTTCGCCGCCCCGAAGCACCCGTATTCGCAGGGGCTCATCCGCGAGGCGCGCAAGATGGAGCTCGAATCGTGAAGCGCATCGGCATCATAGGCGCCGGCCGCTTCGGCCTCGCCCTCGCCGAATCCCTCGCCAATGCCGGCATGGATGTCGTCCTCATCGACCGCAACCGCCCGGCCATGCAGACCGCGAGCGAGTTCGTCAATGCCATGCAGGGCGACGCCACCCAGCCGCACGTCCTCGAAGAGGCCGGCTTCGGCGAATGCGACCTCGTCGTCGTCGCCATCGGCTCCAACGTCGAGGCTTCCGTCATGGCCACCGCCAACTGCAAGGAACTCGGCGTGCCGAACGTCGTGGCAAAGGCCGCGAGCGAACTCCACGGCAAAATCCTCCGCCGTATCGGAGCCGACAGCGTGGTCTATCCGGACCGCGACTCCGCCCACCGCCTCGCCCGCGCCATAGCCAAGGGCGACATAATCGACTTCCTCGAGGTCTCCGAGGGCTACTCCATCGCGGAGGTGGACGTGCCGGAGGCCCTGCGCGGCAAGACCCTCGCCGAGAGCGACTTCAGGCGCGTCACGGGCCTTACCATCCTCTGCATCCGCCGCGCAGACCCCACAGACCCCATAAAGCCGCGCAAGGTCCTAATCCCGGTCGCCACCGACGTCCTCATCCAGGACGACAAGCTCATCGTCTTCGGCGAAACGAAGAAACTCGACTCGCTTGAAAACTGACGGCAGCCATACGGCGCAGATTATTTTTCACCACCGATATAAATCCAAACCAAGGAGAAAGCAACATGAAGCCATCGTTTGAAGTAAGTGACTTCGGAACGACGAAGTACGGAGAGAAGGCGAAGAAGTACACGCTGCGCGGCGCCGGCGGCGTCGTCCTCGAAGTCAGCGACTACGGCGGCAAGGTGGTGCGCCTCTTCACGCCCGACCGCGACGGCAACATGAAGGACGTGGTGGTCGGCTTCGACGACCCGTCCGGCTGGGACGGCGGCGACCCCTACTGGGGCTGCATCATCGGCCGCGTAGCCAACCGCATCGCCGGCGGAAAATGCTCCATCGCCGGCAAGGACTACGAATTCGCCCTCAACAACTTCCCGTCCGGCATCGGCTGCTCCCTCCACGGCGGCAAGCGCG
>CAMZET010000007.1 GCA_947305825.1 uncultured Verrucomicrobiota bacterium | reverse complement strand
TCGCGATGGGGTCTTCGACGGAGAATTCCGCCCTCGGCGTCACGCGCAACCCGTATGATACTACGCGCGTGCCGGGCGGTTCCTCCGGCGGCAGCGCCGCCGCTGTCGGCGGCGACCTCTGCATCGCCGCGCTCGGCACCGACACCGGCGGCTCCATCCGTCAGCCTGCCAGTTTCTGCAACTGCGTCGGCGTCAAGCCGAGCTACGGCCGCGTCAGCCGCTATGGCGTCACCGCCTTCGCCTCCTCGCTCGACCAGGTAGGCCCGCTCGCGAAAGACGTCACCGACGCCGCCATTCTGCTCGGCGCCAGTGCCGGGCACGACGAGATGGACGGCACGACGCCGCGCGACGCCGTGCCGGACTACGAGGCCGCCCTGGAAGGCGCGTCCCTCAAGGGCGTGCGGCTCGGTCTCCCGAAGGAATATTTCGACGTCGCCGGTCTCGACCCCGAAGTCAAGCGCATTACGCAAGCGGCGGTCGCCAAGGCCGAGGCCGCCGGCGCCGAACTCGTCGAAGTCTCGCTCCCGCACACCGAATATGCAATGGCCGTCTACTACATCATTGCGCCGGCGGAAGCTTCGGCCAACCTCGCCCGCTTCGACGGCGTCAGATACGGCCACCGCTCCGCAAGGAGCGAGGATGTCTTCACGCTCTACACGCGTTCGCGCGCCGAGGGCTTCGGCCCGGAGGTCAAGCGCCGAATAATCATGGGCACCTACGTCCTTTCCAGCGGCTACTACGACGCCTACTACGGCCGTGCGCAGCGCGTTCGCACGCTTATCAAGCGCGACTTCGACGAGGCGTTCGCGAAGGTGGACGCGCTGCTGACGCCGTGCGCACCGACGCCCGCGTTCCGCATCGGCGAACTGCAGGACCCTCTGACCATGTACTTGAACGACCTGTTCACTATTCCGTCGGCGCTCGCGGGCGTCTGCGCCGCTTCCGTGCCGGCCGGCTTCACGGCGGCGACGCCGGAGCGCCCGGCGCTCCCCGTCGGCGTGCAGTTCATCTGCGGCGGCTTCGAGGAGACCAAGCTTCTGAAGATTTCCAAGGCATTCGAGGAGACGATGAAATGACAAAGGCAATCATGGAGACCTCCAAGGGCACCATCACCCTGGAACTTGACGAAGAGAAGGCGCCGGCCACCGTCGCCAATTTCGTGGAATACGCGCGCGCCGGGCATTACGACGGCACCATATTCCATCGCGTCATCGACGGCTTCATGATTCAGGGCGGCGGCTTCACCAAGGACATGAACCAGAAGCCGACTCGCGACCCTATCCGCAACGAGGCCGCCAACGGCCTCAAAAACGCCCGCGGCTCCATCGCCATGGCCAGAACTTCCGTAGTGGATTCCGCCACCAGCCAGTTCTTCATCAACCTCGTCGACAACGACTTCCTCGACTTCCGCAATCCCACCCCATCCGGCTTCGGCTACGCCGTTTTCGGGCGCGTCGCCGACGGCATCGAAATCGTCGACGCAATCGCCAAAGTCAAGACCGGCACACGCGGAAGATACGAGAACGTCCCCGACGAAACCGTCCTCATCCGCCGCGTCACCATCACTTGACACTTGCAATTTTCCGCGGAATAAGGTATAATTCCCATCAGTAAACTTGTACTAGGAGTTTAGACATGAAGAAAGCAGCCGTCTTCGCCGCGCTCGCCGCGCTTGCAGTCACCTCTCTTGCGCAGGAGGCCGATATTCCTGACACCAACGTGTCGCTCGACATCCCAGACGAAATCGTCGTCGAGCAGGAAGCCCCGAAGCGCGAGTTTGCGCAGTGGCCGGCGTTTTTCGCGATTGGCGAGTTCCCCGTCACGCCCGACCTCGTCGGTCTTCGCCTGACCATTCCGTTTTCCACGAAGCAGGAAAGCGTCACGGGATTTGACATCGGTCTCTGGGGGCGTTCGCAATACTTCGAGGGTGTGCAGCTCAATCTTCTGCGCAACGACGTGAAGGATGGCGGCGCGGGCCTGCAGCTCGGCCTCTACAACACGATTGGCGAAGCGGAGCTTTTCGCGTTCCAGGTGGGCATCTGGAACGAGGCGGGCTTCATTTCCGGTGCGCAGGTCGGCCTCGTCAACCTCGCCGGCGACGTCTCCGGCTTCCAGGTCGGCCTAATCAACCGCGCCGAGGAAATGTACGGCATCCAGGTCGGCCTTATCAACGTCATCCGCGATGCCGAAGTCCAATTCTGCCCGATAGCCAATATCGGCTTCTAATCCAGCCTGATGCTAATTCGTCCCTTCAAGGCCATCAGGCCGAACAGTGCGGACGCGGCTTCGGTCGCGTCCGTCCCCTATGATGTAGTGGACTTTGCCGAGGCGAAGTCTCTTGCGTCCGGCAACGACAAGAGTTTCCTTCACGTGTCGCGGCCGGAGATTGACTTGCCGGAGGGCACGGACCCCGCGTCGCCGGAAGCGTATGCGCAGGCGAAGAAGGCGCTGGATTCTCTCGAGGCGCGCGGCGTGCTCTTGCGCGACGAGACGCCGCGCTTCTACGCATACCGCCAGCGCATGGGCTCCCATTCCCAGACGGGCATCGTCGCGACGTTCGACACGCAAGACTACCTGTCCGGCGTCTTGAAGCAGCACGAGAAGACGCGCAAGGACAAGGAAGACGACCGCACGCGCCATATCGAGACGCTAAAGGCCCACACGGGCCCGGCGTTTCTGACGTACCGCGACGACAAGGCGATTGACCTTATCGTCATGGAAGCCTGCCGCCGCGCACCGCTTTACGATTTCATGGCCGAAGACGGCGTGCGCCATACCGTCTGGGAGATACCTGGCGGCTGCACGGGCGACGAGCTCGAGGAACTGTTCGCCCGCATCCCGGTCGCATACATAGCCGACGGCCACCACCGCTCCGCCGCCGCCTCGCGCTACGCCCGCGAACGCGATTTCGCCGGCGAGAGCCGCTACTTCCTGGCGGTCGCTTTCCCGGCCTCCCAGCTCAAAATCCTTCCATACAACCGCCTCGTGGCCGATTTGAACGGTCTTGAAGACGAGGAGTTCCTTGCTCTGGTAGCGCAGGCTTTCACGCTCTCCGCGCCGGGCGTCCCGCCCGTCCCGGGCACTCGCTCCTGCAGAATGTATTTCGCCGGCAAGTGGTATTCCCTCGCCTGGCGCATTCCGTCCGGCGCCGATGCCGTCGCATCCCTGGACGTCTCTGCCTTGCAGGACCGCTTGCTCGCGCCGATTCTCGGCATCGGCGACGTGCGCACCGACAAGCGCATCTCCTTCATGGGTGGAATCCGTGGCGACGACGCCCTCGCCGCCAAGGTCGATTCCGGCGAAGCCGCCGTCGCCTTCGCCATGAACCCGGTCTCCGTTGAAGAAATGATGGCCATTGCCGACGCCGGAGCCATCATGCCGCCCAAATCAACCTGGTTCGAGCCGAAACTGCGCTCGGGACTCTTCATTCATTCGGTCGAATGAGCCTCCGGCGCAAACTTCTCGGCAATTTGAACCGCTTCCGCCGCAAAGTCGTCCGGGAGAAGCTTCCTGCGGAGGACATAGCGGCCGGCTGGGCGCTAGGGATGTTCGTCGGCTGTTCCGTGCCGTTCGGGTTGCAGCTCGTAATCGCGCTGCCGCTTGCCATGATGATGCGCGTCTCGAAACTCGGCGCCACGCTCGGCACGTTCATCACAAACCCTGTCACCATATTTTTCATATATCCGGCGCAGACGTTCGTCATGAACCGTCTGCTGTTCGGCGGGACGCTGACGTTTTCGCGCTTGATGGAAGTCGAGTGGACGTGGCGGGCGGTCCGCCGTCTCGGCGCGGAAGTCATGGTGTCGTTCTTCCTCGGCGGGTTCGCCTTGGCCATCATACTGACGCCGGTGACATATTTTGCGATAAAGGCGCTGGTGACGGGGTTCCGGGCGCGGCGCGAGTCGCGCCAGGCGGGAGCGTCGCCGGAGAGCGAAGGGGTCTCGGCGTGATAAGCGCGGAGAAAATCGTGGCCATCGAGGCTTTGATGCGCGAAGCGTCCGTATTCGAGGAAGACCTTGAGGAGACGTTCATACTCGGCGGCGGGCCCGGCGGGCAGAAGACGAACAAGACGTCGTGCGTCGTGCGCCTGGCGCACGTTCCGAGCGCCCTTGCGGTGAAGTGCGGCGAGACCCGCAGCCGCGAAACCAACAGGTGGCTCGCCCGCCGGATGCTGGCCGAAATGATTTTGGAACGGGAACACAAACGAAAATCGGAGGCGCAGGCCAAGCGCGAGAAAATCCGCCGCCAGAAGCGCCGCCGCTCACGGAGACAGAAACAGAAGATGCTCGACGACAAGCACGCCCACAGCGAGAAGAAGGCCCTGCGCCGCATGATTATCACCCCAGCACTGGCCGTCGCGGCGCTCGCCGCCTTCGGCGCTGACACGATTTCCTTCGACGCGCCAGCCTCGCCGGAGAAGAAGGCCTGGCAGGCCGAGCGCCTCCCCATCGGCAACGGTTCGCTCGGCGCCATGCTCACCGGCGGCTTCCTCCGCGAAGACGTACAGTTCAACGCCGACACGCTCTGGACCGGCGACTGGAACCTCTCAGGCGCCACCGAGGACGGACCGAGCATCGAGACCGACCTGACCGTGGGCGACTACCAGAATTTCGGCTCGCTGTCCATCGAGCTGGAGGCGCCGTGGCTGAACGCCTCGGCGGCGTCTAACGGCTATTCGCGCGTTTTGTCGCTTTCCGACGCGGTGCACACGGTGCGGTGCGGGGGTTTCACGCGCGAGGCGTTCGCGAGCGCCCCGCGCAACGTAATCGCCCTGCGCTTCCTCTCCGACAAGCCGTTCTCCGCAAAAATCTCGCTCTCCGGCGCCCACCGCGAGCGCACACGCAACGCCGGCAAAAACTCCCTTGTATTTCGCGGGCGGCTCAATAACGGCCTCGAATACTGGGCGCGCGCCGACTGGCGCTTCGCCGCTCCCACCAACCTCGTCGTCTTCCTCCGCGCCGGCACAGGCTACGACCTGAACGACCCGTTCTTCGGCCTCGGCGCCAAATGCCCGCCGCCAGCGGAACCGTTCGCCGCCGACTTCGACGAACTCAAGGCCGAGCATATCGCCGACTACCGCCGCTTCTACGACCGCGCGAGCCTGCAAATAGACAACGACGACGAAATTGTCACGCTGTTCAACTTCGCCCGCTACCTGCTGATTTCGTCGAGCCGCCCCGGCACGCTTCCGGCGAATCTGCAGGGGCTCTGGAACAACCTCAACGCGCCGCCATGGCATTCCGACTACCACACGAACATCAACCTGGAGATGAACTACTGGGCGGCAGACGCCGTCAACCTCTCCGAACTTTTCACGCCGCTCACCGACTGGCTCATGCGGGCGAACGCGACTGCGGCGAAAGAGACCGCGCTGGCGTTTCCCGGTGCGCAGGGCGTGGCGTACCGCACGTCGCTCAACGCTTTTGGCGGCGGCGGCTGGAAGTGGAATTTCGCCGGCGCTCCCTGGCTCGCCGTCATGGCCTTCGACCACTACCGCTACACGCTCGATAAAAAGTACCTGCGCGACACCGCCTGGCCGCTCCTGCGCGACGCCGCTCTATTCATGCTTGGCCATCTCGTCGAAGGACCGGGCGGCGAGCTCCTTGTCAAAGAGGGCTGGTCGCCTGAGCACGGGCCGATTGCCGACGGCGTGATGCACGATCAGCAGCTAATGCGCGAACTCCTGAAAGCCGTCTGCGAGGCGCGGGAAATCCTCGGCAAGGAAGCAGGTTCTCCGGACTGGCCAATCGAGCCGTCGGAGGCGATGCGCCGCCTGGGCGGCGACAAAATCGGCCGCTGGGGGCAGCTGCAGGAGTGGCAGCAGGACATCGACCGCCCATACGACACGCACCGCCACACTTCGCACCTCTTCGCCGTCTATCCAGGCACGACGATTACGCCGGCAGCGACACCGCGTTTCGCCGCAGCCGCCGAAATCTCGCTCCTCTTCGGCCGCACCACGAGCAAAGACTCGCGCCGCAGCTGGACCTGGCCCTGGCGCGCCGCCATCTGGGCGCGCCTCGGACGCGGCGACCGCGCCGCTGAAATGCTTCACCTCCTCTTCAAGCACAACCTGCTCCAAAACCGCTTCACCACGCACCCGCCTTTCCAGATTGACGGCAACCTCGGCTTCGCCGCCGCCGTCTGCGAAATGCTCGTCCAGAGCCACGAGAACGGACCCGACGGCAAACCAGACGTGAAACTCCTCCCGGCGCTCCCGGAATGCTGGCCCTCCGGTTCCGCCAAGGGGCTGCGCGTGCGCGGCAACATGACCGTCGACATCAAATGGGCGGACGGCAAACTCGTAGAGTGCGTCTTCCATCCTGCGAAATAGTAGACCCAGATGCGCTTTCTAGTCCATACATACGGCTGCCAGATGAACGTGCGCGACTCCGAGGCGGTGGAGGCGATGCTCCTCGCCGCCGGCCACGAGAAGGCCGCCGGCGAGGACGACGCCGAGCTCGTCATCGTCAATTCGTGCACCGTGCGCCAGAAGGCGGAAGAGAAGGCGGTCGGCAAGGCGGGGAATCTGATTGCGGCCGGCAAGCTCACTGGGCTGATGGGCTGCGCCGTGAAGCGTCTGGGCGCGGACGTGTTCAAGCGCCTGCCGCGACTGGATTTTGCCGTCGCACCCCGCGCCTTCGGCCTCATCCCCAAAATAGTCGCGGAACTCGCCGCCGCCGCGCCTGCCGAAAGACGCCGCGTGCTCGAACTCGGCGACGACCTCGTGCCCGGCTCGCTCTCGGCGCATTCCGCCGCCGCCGGCGGCTTCCAGGCTTTCGTCACCGTCCTGCTCGGCTGCGACAACCGCTGCAGCTACTGCATCGTCCCGGACGTGCGAGGCCACGAATATTCCCGCCCGGCCGCCGAAGTGTTCGCCGAAATCTCCGCGCTCGCCGCGTGCGGCGTCAAGGAAGTCACCCTCCTCGGCCAGAGCGTCCTGCGCTACGGCGTCAGGAACGCCGCCTGGAGCGACGGCGCCAAGGGCGAAGCCTTTCCGCGCCTCCTGCGCGCCATCGCCGAAATCGACGGCATCGAGCGCATACGCTTCACCTCGGCACATCCGAAGGGCGTGACGGATGAACTTCTCGCCGTCTACCGCGACTGCCCGAAGGTCTGCCGCCACCTGCACTTGCCGGTGCAGTCCGGCAGCGACAGGGTTCTGCGGGAAATGGGGCGGCATTACACGCGCTCGGAGTATCTGGCGGCGGTGGAGCGTCTGCGCTCCCTCGACCCGGCGTTCTCCGTGACGACCGACGTCATCGTGGGCTATCCCGGCGAGACGGAGGCCGACTTCGAAGACACCCGTTCGCTCATGGAAGAGGCGCAGTTCGACAACTCGTTCGTGTTCAAGTATTCCCCGCGTCCCGGGACCCGTTCGGCGGCGTTGGAGGACGACGTGGCGCAGGAGGAGAAGGAGCGTCGCAACCAGGTGCTGCTGGCGGACCAGGAGGTGCGCGGGCTCAGGCGCAACACGCGGCTCGTGGGCACGGTCGCGGAAGTCTTGTGCGAAGGGCCGTCGAAGCGCAACGCGGCCCGCTTGAGCGGGCGCGACGGCGGCAACCGCATCGTGGTGTGGGACGCGCCGGAGGGCGGCTCGGCCGTCGCCCCGCGCCTTGGCGACAGCGTCCGCTTGCGCATTACCGGCGCACACGCGCAAATCCTGGTCGGCGAGGTGGCGCGATGAAACCGACAAGCGGCATTACGCAGGCCGAGCTTATCAAGTGGGGCGGCCCGGAAGTCTTCAACCAGGCCCTCGCGCTCGTCAACGCCGGAGACGTCACCGAAGCGCACTACGACGACGACACCCTGACCATCAGCGGCAAAATCGAGCAGCCCGACGGCTGGGAAATGCCGCTTTCCTTCACGCTCCAGCGCGAGGGGCGCGTGAAATCCAACTGCCCTTGCGCACAGAACCGCCGCTATTACCAGATGTGCCCGCACGTAGTCGCTCTCGGCATCGCCGTCATGGTTAAGGAAATGGACGACATCGAGGCCGAAAAGCCCGCGTCCGCCTCGTCCGTCGGCGACGGCGCGGACGGCGGCGGCGCGGCCGCCCAGCCAGACGAGAATTTCATCGAGGTGCCGATGAAGCCGCGCATGGCCGCCTTCGTCTCAGGCTCGCGCGCCGCGCTCTCCATCGAAATCGACGCCAGATACGGCGACATCGAACTCCCCGCCTGCTCCGTCCAGGCCGACCGCACCGTATGGCTCGAGGACCCCGACGACCCGCTCGTCCGCCGCACCCGCTCGCTGAAAGCAGAGCGCGAGGCCCTAAAGGAGGCCGAAAAGTGGGGTTTCGAGAAGGGCTACGCCGAAAACGACCTGAAACTCTACCTGGCAGACCAGCACAAGGTGCTGAACTTCCTCGGCGCGGGGCTGCCCGCCCTGCGCCGCCTCGGATGGCTCGTCGACCTCTCCGACCGCCTTATGAAGGTCACCGACCAGATGCCGAGCGTGGTCCCCGTCGTGACCGTGAAGGACGCGCCGGGCGGCGCTTTCGACGTCCAGTACCAGTTCGACGCGATGGGGACGGACGTGTCGCCGGTGGAAATCCAGGCGGCGCTCAACCGCGGCGACGGCTTCATACGCCACGGCAACGACATCGTGCTGCTCGACAATCTCGCTATCGAGACGATGCATGAGGTGTTCCGCGACTGCGCGACGACGCAAGGCGGGGCGCCGGCGGGCTGGTTCCGCGTCCGGGGCGTCCATGCTCCCTACGTCAAGGCGTCGCTCGAGCGGCTGGACGCGGTGGATTTGGACGACCTGGCGGCGCCGGAGTGGCGCGAGAGGGCGGCCGCGCTCGGCCGCGAACGCGGCGACGCCAAGTTCGAACCCGTCTCGCTCGGCGCCCTCGACAAAATCCTGCGCCCCTACCAGAAGCAGGGCGTCTACTGGATGCGTTTTCTGGAGAGCGCCGGACTCGGTGGACTCCTCGCCGACGAAATGGGACTCGGCAAGACCCTCCAGACCCTCACCTGGCTCTCGCTCCCTCGCGGCGGCGGCAACGGCAAGGGCGCCGCGCTCCCGTCGCTCATCGTCTGCCCGACCTCCCTCGTCCGCAACTGGGAGGCCGAGGCGCACAAGTTCATACCGTCCATGCGCGTACTCGTCGTCTCCGGACCCGACCGCGCCGCCGTCTTCGGTCAGATGGAACGCTACCACCTCGTCATCACCTCCTACGCCTTGCTCCAGCGCGATTTCGAGGATGCGTATCTCGGACGCCAGTTCGACGTCGTGGTGCTCGACGAGGCGCAGCACATCAAAAACCGCCAGACGAAGAACGCCAAGGCCGTCAAGCTCCTCGATTGCCGCCGCCGCCTCGTCTTGACCGGCACCCCCGTCGAAAACTCCGTCGCCGACGTCTGGAGCATTTTCGACTTCCTCATGCCCGGCTACCTCGGCGACTACGAGACGTTCCGCGTCACGTACGAACAGCCCGCCGCCGACGGCGGGTCCGCCGCCTCCGAAGCGCTCGGCAGACTCCAGCGCAAACTCCATCCCTTCATACTGCGCAGACTGAAGAAAACCGTCGCCAAAGACCTGCCCGACAAAATCGTCAAGGTCTCCTACTGCCCGATTTCCGAAGAGGCGCAGCGCGAATACCTGGCGCTTTTGCAGAAGACGCGCAGCGAAGTCGGCTCGCTCGTGCGAGAGAAGGGCCTGGCCGCCTCGCGCTTCGAGATTCTCGCCCGTTTGATGAAACTCAGGCAAATCGCCTCCGTCGGCAAGCTCGACGCATTCCTCGAACAGCTCCTCTCCGCCATCGAGGGAGGCCACCGCATACTCGTATTCTCCCAGTTCGTCAAGCAGCTTCAGGCAATCGCCGCCGCCTTGCAGGAGCGCGGCATCTCCTTCTGCTACCTCGACGGCTCCACCAAAGACCGCCTCGGCGAGTGCAACCGCTTCAACCGCACGCTCTCGATTCCCGTATTCCTCATTTCCCTCATGGCCGGTGGCACGGGCCTCAACCTCACCGGCGCCGACATGGTAATCCACTACGACCCGTGGTGGAACCCCGCAGTCGAAGACCAGGCCACAGACCGCGCACACCGCATCGGACAGAAAAAGGTCGTCTACGTCATGAAGATGATTGCCTCCAACACCATCGAGGAAAAGGTGCTGGAACTCCAGCGCCGCAAGCAGGCAGTCATCTCCGCGACCGTCTCCACCACCGACGCCGCAGTCATGGAGAAATTGACCGCCGACGACCTCGACGCCCTCCTCTCCCCGTAGCCACCGCCTGGTGCCACGAGGCGCGTATTATCGGGCAGAGGGAGGACGTGACGCCATGACTATACCCGGATGCAGCGAGTGGCGATATCCGGGTGCAGCGAGTAGAAGTGCCTATGGGGAGCGGTCATATACCCCCGGGGGGTATCGCCTTCTCCCCTAGGGGTAGCACCCCCCTACCCCTAGGGGTAGCAGCCTCCTACCCCTAGGGGTAGACCCCTCCTACCCCTAGGTCCCCCCCTTTTTTGACCTCTTATACGCCTAGCGGGAGTGGGAGGGGAGGGGGAGGGGAGGAAGGGAGGGGGATCGGGGTGCAGCGAGAAGCGGTGCGTCAAGCGCGGTGGCGCGATTTTTGGTAAAATACGCGAGCAATGGGAGTGAAGACGAGAATCGCGCCGCACGTGGCGCAGCTGCCGAAGAGCGGCATACGCCGCTTTTTCGACATAGTCGCGCAGGCGAAGGACGTGATTTCGCTCGGCGTGGGCGAGCCCGATTTCGACACGCCGTGGCACATCTCGCGCGCGGCGGTGACGTGCCTGGAGAACGGCGGGACGCACTACACGTCGAACCTGGGCACGCCGGCGCTGCGCCAGGCGATATGCCGCTACCTGGAGCGCCGTTTCGCGGCGAGCTACGACTGGGAGCGGCAGGTGCTGGCGACGGTCGGCGTCTCCGAGGCGATAGACCTGGCGGTGAGGGCGCTCTGCTCGCCGGGCGACGAAATACTCTACCACGAGCCGTGCTTCGTGAGCTACGCGGCGACGATACGCCTGGCGCACGCGGTGCCGGTAGCCGTCGAGACGCGAGCGGCCGACGGCTTCCGCCTGACCGTGGACGCGCTGGAGAAGCGCGTCAGCCCCCGCACCAAGGCCCTGCTCCTCAACTTCCCGTGCAACCCGACCGGCGCCACCCTGTCGCGCAGCGAAATGGCCGACATACTCCGCTTCTGCGAGCGCCACGACATTCTCCTCCTCGCCGACGAAGTCTACAGCGAACTCAACTACGACGAGGCGGAGTCCGAGACGCTGCCGTCGTTCGCCGGTCTCGGCTTCGCGCAAGACCGCGTCCTGCTTCTCAACGGCTTCTCGAAGTCGTGGGCGATGACCGGCTACCGCCTGGGATACGCCTGCGGGCCTGAAGACGTGATAGACGCGATGATGAAGATACACCAGTACGGGATAATGTCGGCGCCGACTCTCGCGCAGGCGGCCGGCGTCGAGGCGATGGATTTCGGCGACAAGGACGTGGACCGCATGAGGCGCGAATACCGCAAGCGCCGCGACTTCATCGTGGACGCCCTGCGCTCGATGGGGCTGGAGACGGTGACGCCGCGCGGCGCGTTCTACGTATTCCCCAGCGTCCGCTCCACGGGGCTGACGAGCGAAGACTTCGCGCTGCGGCTCCTGAAGGAGCACGGCGTCGCCTGCGTTCCGGGCGGCGCCTTCGGCCCTTCCGGCGAGGGGTTCGTCAGGATGAGCTACGCCACGAGCCTCGACAAAATACGCGCCGCCGCCGCCAGAATCGCCAATATGCTTTCGCGCCTATGAATACGCCAGATTCCGACAGCAAGACCGAGGGGCGCATCGAGGGAACGGTAAAATCCGTCGTCTTCCACAACGACGAGAACGGCTACACCGTGCTGCGCATCGAACTGCCCAGCACCTTCGAACTCGCAAAGCCGGAGGAAGCGCTCGTCGTCGGCAAGGCGCAGGCGGTATGGGCAGGCGAGGACATCGAGGCCACCGGCGTCTGGGAGACGAACCCGGAATACGGCAGACAGTTCAAGGCCGACAAAATCGTCTGCATCGCGCCTAAAAGCACTCTCGGCATAGAACGCTATCTCGCCTCGGGCATAATAAAAGGCGTCGGGAAGGTTCTCGCGAAAAGGATTGTCAAGACGTTCGGCGAGGATACGCTGCATGTCCTGTCGCACCAGTCGAACCGCCTGCGAGAAGTGCCCAAACTCGGCAGCGCAAAAATCGACCAGATACGCAAAGCCTGGCACGCGAACGAGACGCAGCGCGAAAACCTGATATTCGGCCAGACATACGGCATATCGATAACGAGGATGTCCAAAATCGTGAAGATGTACGGCCCTGACGCCGTGGCAATCATCAAGGCTGACCCGTACCGGCTGTCGCGGGAGGTCTGGGGGATAGGCTTCGCGACGGCGGACAAGATTGCGCTGTCGGTTGGCATAGCGAAGGATTCGCCGCTGCGGGCGCGCGCATCGCTGTCGTACACGCTCGAAACCGAGGCCGGGGACGGCGGGCACTGCTGGACGCACGAGAACGACTTGCTGCTGCACGCGAACGAGCTGACCGGCATACCGGTGGAAGTCCTGGGCGAGGCTCTGGCCGTGGAAGTGAGCGAGGGGAACATCGTGGCGGAAAGCGGCGCGGACGGCGAGCCGAGGAGGATTTACCAGCGCTCGCTGTGGTGGGCGGAGAAGCGCACGGCCGCTCGCGTAAAGGCGATATTGCGCACGCCGGCGACGTTCCGCGGAATCGCGGCCGAAAAGGCCATAAAATGGTGGGAAGAGAAGACGGGTTTCCATCTGGCGTCGCGCCAGACGCAGGCGTTGGAACGCTGCATCGGCGCGAAGTTCTCCATCATCACCGGCGGTCCCGGCGTCGGCAAGACGACGATAATTCGCGCACTCGTGGAAATCTACGCGGCGAGGAAACTCTCCGTCACGCTCGCCGCCCCCACAGGCCGCGCCGCAAAGCGCATGAGCGAATCCGTCGGCGCCGACGCCAAGACCATCCACCGCCTCCTCAAATGGAACCCGGTCACCAACAAATTCACATACGACGCCGACAACCCGCTCGACGGCGACGTGTTCATCTTCGACGAGACGTCGATGATCGACATCCGTCTGGCGGCGGACTTGCTCGCCGCGCTGCCGGACAGCGCCACCGTGGTCTGGGTCGGCGACACCGACCAGCTTCCAAGCGTAGGCCCCGGCTCCGTCCTCGGCGACCTGATTGCCTCCGGGGTCGTCGCCTGCACGCGCCTCGACCATATTTTCCGCCAGAAAGGCTCCGGTCTCATTGTCGTGAACGCCCACCACGTCAATGCGGGGGAACCGCTCGAAATAAGCCGCTCCGACGACAGCGACTTCTACTTCGCCCGCATCAAGGATCCGGCGCAGTGCCTCGCCAGGGCAATTGAATTCATGCAGACGCGCATTCCGCGCAAGTTCGGTCTCGACCCGCTGCAGGACGTGCAGATTCTCGTGCCCATGCGCAAAAACCTCCTGGGCTCCGACAACCTGAACTACGCCATACAGCGCGCTCTCAATCCGTCCGGGCCTGCGGTGGAGCGCGGCGGGACGCTTTTCCGCAAAGGCGACAGGGTAATGCAGCTGCGCAACAACTACGCGAAAGACGTCTTCAACGGCGACATCGGCTTCGTGACGGAGGCGGACCCGGAAACGCGCTCGCTCGTCGTGTCGTTCGACGGCAGGAACGTGCGCTACGAGGCGGCCGACCTCGACGAGCTGGTTCTCGCGTACGCGACCACCATCCACAAGTCGCAAGGCTCGGAGTATCCGGCGGTGATAGTAATTCTCCACACGCAGCACTACGTGATGCTGCAGAGGAACCTGCTTTACACGGCGATAACGCGAGGCAAGAAGCTGGTGCTGCTCATGGGCGTCCCATATGCGGTTGACCGGGCGATTGCGACGAACACGGTGCGCGAGAGGCGCACGTCGCTGGCGGAACGCCTGGCGTCTGCGGGAGGGGGAAAATGAGAATACTGTCATATGTGGAAGAGAGCGGGCTGCGCGGCGGGATAGAAGTGTTCGCCGAGCGCCAGGCGGAGGAACTGCGCTCGCGCGGCCACGAGGTCGTTCTGGCGCGGAAGATGCCGGGAGCGGACGCATTCGCGGGTTTCGACGAGGTAGTCGTGCACAAGTGCAGCGCGGTCGGAGACCTTGAGCGTTTTCCGGCGGAGAAGACAGTCCTCTACGTGCACGACCACGAGGCGGTCTGTCCGCGCAGCCATGCGTACACGCCGCTTTTGCACAACTGCACTCGGCGCGGCGGCATATGGCCGTGCGCGGTGTGCGCGGCGCTGTGCCGGCGGCCGGGCGCGGCGCTCAAGCGCGTCTTTTCGCAGCGTCGGCGCGTTGCCGCCATGTCGCGCGTCCGCGAAATAGTGGTGATTTCGCAATTCATGAAGTCGCGCCTCGTCGCGAACGGCGTCCCGGAGCGCATCATCCGCGTCGTGCCGCCGCCGCCACCGCCGAAAGCCGCCAATCCCGCCCCGCTGCACGAAAGACCTCTCGACATGCTCTTCGCCGGCCAGCTCATCCGTGGCAAGGGAGTGGACTTGCTCCTGAAGGCCATGTCGCGGATGAAGAATCCGCGAACGCTCGACGTCGTCGGCACGGGGAACATGGAGGCGCGGCTGAAGCGCCTCGCCGCCGCGCTCGGCATCGAAGGGCGCGTCACCTGGCACGGCTTCCAGAACGATGCGACTTCTTGGATGGCCCGCTCCAAGACCGTCGTCGTGCCGAGTTTCTGGCAGGAACCGTACGGCCTTGTCGCGCCGGAGGCCCTGAGCCAAGGAGCGCAAGTAGTCGCGTTCGCTACGGGAGGCTTGCCGGAAGCCTGCGGAGGGAAGGCGGTCTTAGTCCCGCCCGGCGACATCGACGCGCTCGCCGCCGCGCTTGACCGCCCCCCGGCCGCCACGCGCGGCCCGGTCCGCGTCTTCGTCTTCATAGACGCTCTCGGCTGGAAGCAGGCGGAACGCTACAACTTCTTGCGCGATATGCTGCCGTACCGCGCCTGCGTCGAAATGCAGTTCGGCTACAGCTGCACCGCCATACCGACCATCCTCACCGGCAAGCGGCCGGCCGAGCACGGCCACCTCGCCTTCTACGACTACGCGCCGGCGAAAAGCCCCTTCCGCGCATTGCGCTTCGTCGCTCCACTGCTGCGCCCAAAATCCCTCTGGAACCGAGGCAGGGTGCGCTCGCTCCTCTCGAGACTCGTCAAGCGCCTCTACGGCTTCACCGGCTACTTCCAGCTCTATTCCATGCCATTCGAGCGCCTGGGCGACTTCGACTACTGCGAAAAGAGCGATATTTTCGCGCCGGGCGGCCTCGCGCCAATCCCCAATCTCGCAGACGTCTGGAAACGCCAGAACCTCGCTTTCCACATTTCCGACTGGCGCAAGCCAGAGGACGAGAATTTCCGGATTGCGGAAAACCTTCTGCGTTCGGGAGCGCTGGACAGGGCGTTCGTCTATTCCGCCGCGTTCGATGCCATCGAGCACGAAAACACCGGACGAGACGACGTGCTCCAGCCGAAGGTCGAGCGGTACGCGCAGAAGATTCGAGCCCTTCACGACGCTCTGGCCGCTTCCGGGAGGGAGTTCGAGCTGACGGTGATTTCCGACCACGGGATGACGCCGTTGCGCGGGACGCTAGACGCGCCGGCGGCCTTGGCGAAAACAGGACTCGTGTGGGGCGAGGACTACGCGAGCGCCATCGATTCGACGATGGTGCGCTTCTGGTGGCTGAAGGAAGGGGCGCGGGCCAAGGCGCAAGCCGCTTTTGCCGCGTTTCCCGGCCGCTGGTTGACGGAGGACGAGCAGCGCCGCTACGGCATCTGGCGCGAAGACCGCAAGTTCGGCGACGCCATATTCCTGGCGGAGCCGGGCTGGCAGTTCTGCCCCGGCGACATGGGTGTGAAGCCACTCAACGGCATGCACGGCTACGACCCCGCCGACAGCGACTCCGCCGCCGTCTGGCTTTCGACGGCGCCGGTGCCGGCGGGTCTTTCGCGCGTCTGCGATTATTTTGCAGCCATGACGCGGCTCTGAACGGCGGCGGCGCAGGCGCGGCGGCGTCAGCCGGCCAGCTCCGCCGCCTTCGAGCGGACTGCCTTGACGATGGCGGCCGGGTCTTCCAGCCCCTCGGAGGCGAGTTCCATGGGGCAGAAGCCGTTCTGCTCGCGGTTCATTATACGAGCGACCGTGGAATTGGCGGAGGCTTTCACGCCGTGGGCGGCGAGCAGCGCGGCCGCGTCTTCCGACATGAGCACCGCATGCACCCTCGCGGCGCCGCCCTGGATGCATATCGCCGCCGCCGCGCGCCCGATTACCTTGTCCACCACCACCGCACCGCGCAGGATGCCGTCTTCGCGGTCCAGCAGCGATAAGAGCGGTTTTATGCCGCGCCCTTCAGCCGATGCGGCGATCACGCCGTCCTTGACGGCCACGCACGCCTTGGCGCCCTTCTCGACCAGGGCGAGCGCCTCGGCGAGCGCGTCCTCCTCGGCCATCGGCTTGAATTCGCGGTGGACTTCATATGCTTCGACGGTCATTGCGGGCATGGGGCGCGACGGGCAGACGTGCTCGCACGCTCCGCAGCCGACGCACTTGTCTGCATCGACGACGGGAATCAGATAGCCGTCGCGGTTCGCCACGCGCTCGATTGCCTTTGCGGGGCAGTGGCGGTAGCAGGCGGTGCAGTTGACGCCCTCGGTTGCGGCGAGGCAGCGCTCGGCGTGCCAGACGGCGCCGCCGATATGGACGTTAGCCTTCGCGGCGGCGGTCAGCGGCTCGATGGCCCCTGCCGGGCAGACCTCCGCGCAGCGCGTGCAGTCCGGCGTGCAGTATCCCTTGTCGAACGCCATCTCCGGCTGGCCGAAGTCTCCTAGGCGCAAGGACGGGCGCAGGACGTGGTTGGGGCATTCGCGGACGCAAAGCTGGCAGCCGACGCACTTGGTCTTGAAGTTCTTTATGGAGTGCGAGCCGGCGGGCTTCAAGGAAGCGTTGCGGCGGTCGATGCCCGGCAAAGAGACGGGTGCGAAGCCGCCGTCGAAAATCTTTTCTTCAGCCGCTTCGGCGGCGAAGACGGCAGTGGCGGCGCCGGCGCCGGCCAGAA
>CAMZET010000006.1 GCA_947305825.1 uncultured Verrucomicrobiota bacterium | reverse complement strand
CGCAGATTCTGATTCTGCTTGTTGGGGTTCGAGTCCCTGCGAGGCAACCATTTGAAACACCAGAATCCTATTGGAAGGTTTATGGGCGAGGGAACGGCACGAGCGTTGATTCTGGACCGTGACGGCACGGTGAATGAAGACTTCGGCTACGTATGCGAGCCGGAGCGTTTTGTTTTCAAGGAGGGGATATTCGACTTGTGCCGTGCGGCGCAGTCGGCCGGATTCAAAATCATCGTGATTAGCAACCAGTCGGGCGTATCGCGCGGGTACTACAGCGAGGCCGAGATGGAAGCGTGCAACGCGAGGATGTGCGCGGCTTTCCGCGATGCCGGCGTGGAGGTGTCCGACGTGATATGCTGCACATCGCAGGACGACGCCGACCCTCGCCGCAAACCGAACCCCGGAATGTTCCGCGAGGCAATAGCGCGGCACGGGTTGGAGCCGTCGCGATGCGTGGCGCTGGGCGATTCGGAGCGCGATGCCGTAGCCGCCAGGCGCGCCGGCGTCGGTCTCGTTCTGCGGCTGGGCGAACGCGACGGCGCAGAAACCGCCGCCGACGCCACTGTTCACGCGCTCCGCGACGCAATCGCCTTCTTCTCCGCCGACGCGGCGGCTTCTGCAACCGGAAAAGAGACTTCGAGGAGACTTTGACATGAATATCGCTGCTATAAACCATTGGGATTTCTGGGCCATTTTCGCAAGCAAATGGTTCTGGAGCGGCTTGGGCGGCTGGATTATCGCCTCGTTCATCAAAATGGCGATAGCGGCAAAAAAAACGGGCCAGTTCGACTTCGTGTATCTCGTCTCTACGGGCGGAATGCCGTCGAGCCACTCTGCGGCAGTCTCCGGAGTAGCTTTCTCCATAGGCTTCACGGAGGGATTCGGCTCGCCGATAGCGACGCTGGCAGTCGCCTTCGCCGTGGTGACGATGTTCGACGCCGCGACTGTGCGCCATGCGGCGGGCGAGCACGCCAAGGTGCTAAACGCGATCCTCCAGGACATCAAGACGCTCAATTTCCGTCCGAAGGGACGCTTCAAGGAGTTGCTGGGCCACACGCGCACCGAAGTCCTCTGGGGCATGGTAGTAGGCATCGCCTGGGCGACCCTCCTCTGCTCGCTTGTCTAGGCCGGGCTGCCGGTCTGGTTCCAAGACAAGAGCGAAAGGAATTCGCCAGGGATTCGCCGGGCCGGGTTGTATCCTGGCCTCTTGGCGGCGGTGCGCAAAACGCGCCACGCGATTATTTGGTATAATATCACCCCATGAGCAAAGACCTTTCAAAACTGCGCAACATCGGCATCGTTGCGCACATCGACGCCGGCAAGACGACCACCACCGAGCGCATCCTTTTTTACACGCAAAAAATACACAAGCACGGCGACGTGCACGACGGCAACACGACCACGGACTTCATGGTGCAGGAGCGCGAGCGCGGCATCACCATCCAGTCCGCCGCCGTCTCCTGCGAATGGAACGGCACGGCAATCAACATAATAGACACGCCAGGACACGTGGACTTCACAATGGAGGTGGAGCGTTCGCTGCGCGTGCTGGATGGCGCGGTATGCGTGTTTTGCGCGGTCGGCGGCGTCCAGCCGCAGTCCGAGACGGTCTGGCGACAAGCCGACCGCTACAACGTGCCGCGACTGGCGTTCGTAAACAAGATGGACCGGATGGGGGCGAACTTCGCGCGGGTCGTCGAAGAACTGCGGGGGAAGCTCAAGGCGAACGCCGTACCGATAGAGCTGCCGATAGGGCGCGAAGAAACGTTCGCCGGCGTCGTGGACTTGCTTCAGATGAAGGGAATCGTATACGACGAGGCTTCGGAAGGAAAGAAGTTCACGGTCGGCGAGATTCCGGCGGAGTTACGGGAAGAGGCGGAACTGGCGCGAGCCGAGCTGGTCGAAAAGGTAGCGGATCTCGACGAAGGCGTGATGGAGGCGTTCCTCGAGAAAGGCGACCTGACCAACGAAGAACTCGTCCCGGCGATACGGCGCCAGGTCGTCGCCGGGCGTCTCGTGCCGGTTCTCTGCGGCACCTCGCTGCGCGACAAGGGCGTCCAGCCGCTTCTGGACGCGATTGTCGCGTTTCTGCCCTCGCCGGACGACAGACCGCCCGTCTCCGCAACCGACCTCAAATCCGGCGAGACCGTCTCGCGCAAGCAGGAGCCCGGCGAACTGCTCACTTCGCTCGTATTCAAAATCGCCACCGACCCCTATGTCGGCAGACTCTTCTTCGTGCGCGTCTACGGCGGCATCCTGAAGAAAGGCGCCAACGCCTACAACCCGCGTACGAAAAAGCGCGAGCGCATCATGAAAATCGTCAGGCTGTTCGCCGACGCCCAGCAGGAGGTGGACGAACTCGCGGCCGGCGACATCGGCGCCGTCGTCGGCCTCAAGGACTGCACGACCGGCGACACGCTCTGCGCCGAAATGAAGCCGTGCTATCTGGAGCGCATCACCGCTCCGCAGCCGGTCATGTTCATGGCCATCGAACCGAAGAGCTCCGCAGACAAGGACAAGCTCGTCGAATCGATGAAAGCGCTCGCGGCGGAAGACCCGACTTGCCAATTCCGCGAAGACGAAGAAACGGGGCAAACCATTCTTTCGGGCATGGGAGAGCTGCACCTGGAGATTTTGGTAGACCGTCTCAAACGCGAGTTCAAGTGCGCGGCGAACACGGGCAAGCCGATGGTATCGTACGTCGAGACGATAACGGCGCCGGCACAGACTTCATTCACTTTCGACCGCGAACTCGGCGGCAAGCGCCATGCCGTCACGCTGACTCTCTCGCTCAAGCCGCTTGAACGCGGCAAAGGGCATGAAGTGTCGCTATCGCGCGAATTGCGAAACATCGTCGCGGACAAGCACTTGCAGGAAGCCATCGAACAGGGTCTCGAAGACGGGATTTCGACTGGCGTGCTGGCGCGCTTCCCCATGACCGATTTGTCGGTAGAGGCTGTAGGCGCGGAACTGGTGGATCCGGAAGTGTCCGACGAAGTTGCATTCCGCTCGGCGGCGATGATGGGGTTTCGCGAAGCGGCGGAAAAGGCTGCGCCGGAGTTCCTTGAACCAATCATGAAGCTGGAAATCACGACGCCGCCGGAGTCGGTCGGCGAAGTGCTGGGCGATTTGAACGCCCGGCGCGGCAGCGTGCTCGACATGGAGCAGCGCGGCGACATGCAGCTCGTCCACGCCCACGTCCCGCTCGCCCGCCTCTTCGGCTACTCCACGGCAATTCGCTCCCTGACGAAAGGCCGCGCTTCGTATTCGATGGAACCGGACATGTTCGAACTCGCTCCACGCTCCGTCCGCGACGAATTGCTTGCCATGTAGCCCCCTCAACTCTCAACCCCCTCAACCCCCTCAACTCTCAACCCCCTCAACCCTCAACCCCTCACCATGAAAACATACGGAATCATTCCCAGCCGGTTCGGTTCGAGCCGCTTTCCAGGAAAACCTCTCGCCATGCTGGCGGGCAAACCTCTTGTAGCGTGGGTGGTCGAGGCGGTCAAACGAGCGTCGAGCCTGGACGAAGTCGTAGTGGCGACGGACGACGAGCGAATAGCGGACGCTGTGCGCACTCGCGGCGGCCTGGCCGTGATGACGCCAAGTGCGCTCCCCAGCGGCACCGACCGCATCGCCTGCGCCGCGCGCGTCCGCGCCGCCGAAGCGCTCGGGCAAAGCGACTTCGGCGACGATGACATTCTCGTGAACATCCAGGGAGACGAGCCGCTCATCGACCCGGCGCTCGTGGACCGCCTGGCAATGACGCTCAGGCTCAACGCGAAATGGGACATGGCGACGGCAGTGACGCCGCTCAAGAGCGAGGCAGACTGGAATGCCAAGAGCGTGGTGAAGGTTGTGACTGGCCGCGACGGCGGGGCGCTCTACTTCTCTCGCGCCCCAATCCCCTTCCCGCGCGACTCGGCGCCGGACCTCGCCAGCGGGCTCTTCGTGCGCCATCTCGGCATCTACGCCTATCGGGGCGCGTTTCTAAAACGCTACATCGCCGAGGCGCCGTGCGCTCTGGAAACAACCGAAAAACTCGAGCAGTTGCGAGCGCTATGGATGGGCGCCAAAATCGCCGTGGTGCAAACCGATGACGAGGGCATTGGCGTAGACACTCCAGAAGACGCCGTGCGCGTCGAGCGTATCCTGATAGAGCGCGGCCATGTCGCATAAAAGCGGAATTTTCTCGACGGCGGCGCTTGCTGCCGTCCTACTCGCCGCAACCTCCGTATGCGTTGGCGGCTGCGCCACTTCATCGACACTAGAAACGAGCCTCCGGGACCCGACTTTTGCCATCGTCGGCAGCGGCGTCATGTTCGAAGACCGCTACATCATGCCGCAAGAAGCGCCGAAAATCCTCAAAGCGCACAAAATACCGACCAACACCGTCATATATGTGCGCACCGATGATTTCGCCAGGGACATGGGCGCGCGTCCGAAAGACGGCTCGAAGTTCAACGAGGGCAAGGCCAAAATTGCCGGTTCCCAGCGTCTCCGCGAGGCGCAGGCGTTCATGGCCGTCCTCTGGCGCGCCGGCTACCACAAGAGCGTGCTCGTCTCCGGCGAAAAGGCGTCCGCCTGGTCTACGCAACCGCAACCGTAGCGGTACGGCAAAATCGCAATGAACGCAGGCTACCGACAAAACGCAAGCCAGGAGCAGAAACAGCGACAGGCCCTATCGCCCGCCGCCAGGCAAGGGCTCAGGCTTCTGGAAATGGATCTTGCAGACCTGCGCACGGAACTATACAGGGAATTGGCGGAAAACCCTATCGTCGAATCCATCGAATCCCCCGCAGAACCGCTGACAACCAGCGACGTCGAACGCTTCAGCGACGAACGCGAACGCGCCGGCGAAAACGATTGGCCGGACGATGCCGATTCCTCGCAGAACCTCTTCGAAGCAGATGCGGACGCCCTTGAGCGCAGACGCCGCTTTTTCGATTCTCTAACTCGCCCGGAGACGTTGCAGGCGCACCTCCGCGCACAACTTGGCTCGGCCGGCCTCGACGAGGGCCAAAGGGCTCTCGCAAGCATCCTTGTCGGTTATCTGGACCAGGACGGCCGTTTCACCGGCTCTCTCCCGGATTTGGTTATGAGCACTGGCGCGACCGAAGAAAAAATTCGCGGCGTGCTGCGGGCGATTTCCACGCTCGACCCGCCAGGCTGCGGCACGACTTCTTTGCAAGAGTGCCTGCTTGCGCAGCTCGACCGCATCGAAGAGCCCTTCCGCGAAGAAATGCGAGAATTGATTTCTTCGCATCTGCAGGATTTAGCGGCTCGCGACTATGCAAAAATCGAAACGGCGCTTGGGCTTTCGAGCGAACGCCTGGAAGACGATATCGCCCGGCTCAAAACCCTCGAGCCGCATCCGGGCCGAGCTTTCGCACAGCCTTCCGCCGACGAGCAGTACGTCCGTGCCGAAGTCCACGCCGTGCGCGACGCCGCCACCGGTCGCTGGATGGCGCGTGTCGACGAGCGCGACATGCCGGAAATACATTTTTCCGAACGCTACCTGAAAATGCTGCAAGACCCTGATGCACCGGAAGAAGCGAAGGAATACATTCGCTCGAAACTCTCGGCGGTCGAACAAATACGCGAGGCAATAGCGAACAGGAGCGAAACGATACGTTCAATAGCGCAGGCGATATTCGATGCGCAGCAGGGATTCTTCGAAGCCGGGCCGCGAGCGCTAAAGCCGCTGACCATGAACGAAATTGCCGAGCGAGTCGGTGTGCATCACTCGACCGTGTCGCGGACGGTAGGCGGAAAATACGCGACGACGCCGTTCGGTACGGTTGAGCTGCGGGATTTTTTCGTGAGCGGCGTGACGGCGGCGGACGGCGAGGAAGTCTCCCGCAACGTGGTCGACGGGCGTTTGGCGGCGCTCGTCGCGGCAGAGAATCCTGCCTCGCCGCTCTCCGACGAGCGTCTGGCGGCGCTCTTGAAAGCCGAAGGCTACTCCGTAGCTCGGCGCACTGTAGCCAAATACCGCGCTCGTCTGGGCATTCCTGGCGCGGCCGAGCGCGCAGCGGCCGCAAAATCGAAAGGATACTCATCGACATGAAAGCGTGGCTGCAGAGAGTTTCGGAAGCATCGGTGACAATCGACGGCGAGAAAGTGGCCGAAATCGGCAAGGGGTATCTCGTGCTCCTGGGCGTCACGCACGGCGACACGGAAAAGGCCGCGGACTACATTGCAGAGCGCATTGCCGTCGTGCGACTGTTCGAGGATGAAGCTGGGCGCATGAACCGCTCGCTGGAAGAGACGGGAGGCTCGGTAATCGTCGTGTCCCAATTCACGCTTTACGCGGACACGTCCCGCGGCAGGCGACCTGGATTTTCAGCGGCGGCGCCAGGCGAAGTTGCCCGCCCGCTCTACGAACGTGTCGTCGCTGCCCTTCGCGAGAGGCTTGGCTCGGAGCGCGTCGGCACCGGCCGCTTCGGCGCAGACATGAAAGTAGCGCTAATCAACGACGGGCCGGTAAGCGTGGAACTCCTCGCCTAGATATGGCTCTTTGCGTTCGGCTGGACTCCGGTCTTGCTTCGCAACGCCTTCAGACGGCGTTCCACCGCTTCCGTGACGAATGGAGCCGTATCGCCGCCGTAGCGCTCGATTTCCCTGACCGTCGATGCCGTGACGTAAGCGAGGTTTTCCGACGGCATCATGAAAAGCGTCTCGATTTCCGGCGCGAGACGGCGGTTCGTAAGCGCCATCTGGAACTCGTATTCGAAATCCGAATAAACGCGCACGCCACGTATGACCACCTTCGCGCCTTCGCGTCGGCAGAAATCGACAAGCAACGTGTCGAGGACTTTTACTTCGACGTTCGCCAGCCCGGCGCGCGCGACATCCTCGCGAATCATTTCCAGACGCTCCTCGGCGGAAAAGAGCGCTCCCGCCTTCGCGGAAGTTGCGGCAACGGCTACGACCAGGCGCGGATACAGCGCCGCCGCCCGCGATATCAAATCGAAGTGACCAAGCGTCATCGGGTCGAAAGTGCCCGGATATACTGCCTTTCCCATGCTCATCTGCCGCCTCCTTGTCTTGCAGCGCCGCCGCGCTCCAGCGGAACGTCGTCAAGCGTGAGTGTCATTAAATCTTCGCGCGTTGGCGCAGGGATGTCGGAAATGCGTATCGCCTGGCGCTCGACTGCTTTTTCGAACAGATTGCGCACGTAGCGCCCGTTGCCGAACTTCCTGTCGCGCCGGCGCGTCATGCGCTCCATCGCCGCCACAAGCTCCGCGTCCAGTTCCGGTGTCAGCACATACTGGCTCTTGCGGGCATTGAGCCGGAAAATATCCGCCAGTTCGCTCGCCGTGTAGTCGGGAAAGTGTATGTAGCGGTTGAAACGGCTCTGCAGACCGGGATTGGCATCGATGAAATGCTTCATCTCGTCGGTGTATCCCGCTACAATCACGACAAGCCTGTCGCGATCGTCCTCCATGCGTTTGAGCAGCGTCGCAATGCACTCGCCGCCATAGCCTTGACGGGCGTCGCCTTCCGTTATAGCATACGCTTCGTCGATAAAAAGCACGCCGTCGATGGCGTAATCTATCACCTTTCCCGTCTTGACGGCGGTCTGGCCCATATATTCGGCGATTAGGCCGCCTCGGTCGGTCTCGACCAAGTGGCCTTTTTTGACGATGCCGAGCCCCTTGTAGATTTTCGCCATGATGCGTGCGACCGTAGTCTTGCCCGTTCCCGGATTGCCGGTGAAAACCATGTGATAGGAAATCGGCGCGACCTTGAGCCCGGCGGCGCGCCGTTGCTGCGCCACCTGCACAAGACGCGTGAACTTGTTCACTTCCTCCTTCACGGCGGAAAGGCCAATCATCGAATTCAATTCCGTCAAAGCCTCTTCTATGGTCTCCGCCGAATTGGTCGGCGCGGGAGTGAACTTTATGCCGGGCGGCATCTCGCCGCGTCCTGCGTAGCCTGACGTGAATTTGGAGTCGACGCCCGAACCGCTGCCGCCTGAGGGCGAACCCAATGTTTCGTCTTCAGAACCTTTCTGCTCCTCCGTATCGGAAGAGGATGAAGACAAAGAGGATGTATCGATATCCATGACAGCAACGAGTATGGTGACCGCTACGGACAGCAGCACGTTCACGAGGCACCCGTAGCCGAGCATCCTCAAGCAGCCCGACGACTTAGCCTTGCCGCCACCCTCGAAGTCCGCATCCATCTATTTCGACCCCTTCTTCTTCGTCGCGTCGTCGAAGAACTTCTTCCAGCGCGGAAGATAGTAGTCGAGGACGAGTTCGCGGTATTCGCGGTGGGCGTAGTCTTCGAGCACATTGGCCTCGCCCTCCGGGAGCGGCGCAGACCATGAGGTAACCATGCGTCTGAAAGCATCTACGCCTCTCTGGCCAGCCCTGCGGCGGGCGCGCGCTTCCTGCGCAGCCAGGCTGAACGATTCGCGGCCTTCGAGGATTTTGGCGAGTCTGGGGAAGAGAGCGAGAAATCTGCGGCGGGCGGCGGGATAGCGCATGAGCAGCGGTGCGAGCCGCCGCGCCTCGTTCGCTACCACCTGGCGGCCGACGTCCGCCACGTCGTCCAGCAGCGCAGGCGCCGCTGCCGCCCCTTGCGCCTCTGCCGCCTCCCGCAGGAGCGCGTACGCCCGCGACACGTCTTCGCTCTCGTAGTAGAGCCCGCCCTTCGGACCCCACGCGCTGACATTGTTCGCTTTCCACGATGGCTTGGCGCACATCACGTTTTCGACCGCCCCCTCTTGCTTGTTGGTCACGGAATACGCCGACCTCGCCAGAAGCCTCCACGCCTCCGTTATGCGCTCATCCGTCACGCCGTAGCGCTTTTCGTGCCACTGCCGCAGCCATTCTTCCAGTTCGGCGTCGTTCATGACGGAACCTGCCGGACGGCGCATCATTTCCTCGAAGAGGTCGCTGCAAACCGGATTGGTGAAAAAGCCTTCCGACAAAGAACCGTAGCCGCGGAACGTTTCGCCTCCTGCGCATTCGCCGAGTCTTGCAAAGGTGCGCAAATTGCCGTAGATGCCGTGGTTGCCGCCGAAATTCAGCAGTTCGCACCAAATCCAGGGAAGCTGGCCGTAGTCGAGCGGGTGCGGCGTCTGCGAGAGGTCTTTGACGAGCGCTTCAATTACGGTGAAGCGCGGGTCGAGGCCGGCGCGGACTTCGGCCACCGGGTTTTTCTGCCAAGCCTGCACCATCCATACCACGCCCGGGAAAGCCCGCTGCTGCGCGGCCTGGACGGCGCGCGTGGCGGCAGTGACGTCTATGCCGCCGGAGCACCCGCCCTCGTGGAAAAGGTCGCCGGCCAGGAACTTGGGCTTGAAACCGTAGACGCGCTCGAGAGAGCGATACCAGACGGCGGCGACTTCGGCGAAGCGGGGCGAAGTCGGGTCTAGGAGCGGCGGCTGTTCGTACGGGCCCCACGCCCCCTGCTCTATGAGGTTGTCGCCAAAGCCGGCCGGCAGCATGCCGACATACCCCTGGAGAACCGGCTCAATGCCGTGTTCGCGCATCATGCGGCAGATTTCGCGTCCCCTGCGGGCGTCGTCGTCTATCGTCGGCTGGTCGATAGGCCCGCCCTCGCCAGCGAGATTGCCCATCAGCCACCATGGACGCGCGCATTCGTCTGGAATGAATGCGGCAATCGTCCCTTCATCCGCGCCGAGTTCCCGCAACGTGTCCTGCCAGACCTTGAACGTGCCGTCTATGACAAGCGCGGCATTGTAGCCAGCCTTCGCCAGGCGCTCGATTTCCGCCTTCCACTCGGCATCCGAATAGAACGCGAAGGTGTAGGCGAGAGTGCAGTAATTGTAAGCCATGCGCAGCGGCGGCGGTTCGGCCCCCGCCAAAGCGGCCGTCGCGATAGCGAAAGCCGAAAGCGCCGCGCAAAAACATTTCGCCTTCTTGCCTGTTCCCGTGTGAAAAGTTGTCGTATTACCACTCATCTATTGTAGCTCCCTTGAATTCTTGTTGCCGTGCCTCGCACGCTCGCCTTCCAAGGACTTCGTCGGCCATTCGCTCGACGGCGCCGACGTCCGTCATCAGCGGAGCGACGGCCTCGACGAGTCGCTTGCGGGCGCGCTTGTTCGCCTTCTCGTCGAGCAGCCAGGTGCGCATCCTCTCGGCGAGGTCGTGTGCGTTGAAGTCCTTCTGGAGGAGTTCCGGCATCGGCGGCTCCTCGCCGAGTTCCGGGCTGGTGAAATCGTGTATTATGTTTGCAAGGCCCAGATGCTTGACGCCGGTAATCACGTGCCTGGCGATCCAAGCGACAAAAGGATTGACGCGATATACGAGGATGGTCGGGCAGGCGGCGAGTGCGGCCTCCAGCGTTGCCGTGCCTGAAGCGACAATGGCGGCGTCGGCGGCGAGCAAAAGCTTTCTGGCGCCGCCGTCCTGCACTCGCACGGCGTCCGGCTGCGACCAAGGTTTCGTCTCGGTCGCGAGAATGCGCTCGATGGCGGCGCGCGCCTGCGCATTGGCGGCAGGGATTACGGCACGGGCGACGCGCACGCGACGCAGCGCCGCGAGCATCGTCGGCAGCATTTCCTCGATTTCTCCGATGCGGCTTCCGGGCAACAGCGCCACAAGCCGCTGCTCTTCGCCGCGATGGCGCGGCGAGCAAAGCCGCCCTTCCCGCCGCAGCGACTCGTATGCCGGAATGCCGCGGTAGAGTTCCACGAGCGGATGCCCCACGAACTGCGCGAAGCCGGGCGTGAAAAGCGCCGGCTCGAACGGCAGAAAGCACAGCAGCGAGTCGAGCGAGCGCTCGATGCGCGGTATGCGTCCGGAGCGCCAAGCCCAAACTTGCGGGCACACGATGTGCACCGTTCGTATGCCAAGTTTTTTCGCGTGGGCGGCGAGCGCAAGGTTCATTCCCGGATAGTCGATTGTGCAAAGGACGTCCGGGCGCCATTCCTCGATGGCTTTCTTCATCGTCCGGCGCACGTTCAAGAAATACCGAAGACGCATCAAGACCGGCAGAAAGCCTATCACTGCCAGGTCGGCGGTCTTGAAGCCGTAGTCCGCGTAGGTGCGGAACTCCAGCGGCCCGGCGACGCCCCCCTTCTCCGGCGTGGCCGCCGAAAGCCCTTCGAGGCGTTTCCTGATTGCATCCGCGTAAATCAAGCCGGACTCTTCCCCGGCGAGCAGCATGATTTTCATGACGTTGGCGCTCCGTTATCCATGGCCATGCTCAAACACGCAGCGGCGCATGCGGAAGGCCGCTCTCGATGCCCATTATGGCGATGGACCGGCTGTTGGCGTAATCGACCACCTTCTGCCGTTCCAGCAGGACTAGGCGGCCGGCCTGGAAAGCGAGCGCGGTAGCGCCGGCGCGGTGCATCACCTTCAAGGTCTTGAGCCCGACGACAGGGATGTCGAAGCGCATGTCGTGCCCCTCGCGCGCGGCCTTGAACACGACCGAGCCGCGCGGCGCAAGGCGACCGCCGCGCCGTATCGCCGCATTCGTCCCTTCGAACGCCTCGACGGCCACGACCATGCCGCTGTTCACCATGACCGTCTGGCCGACGTCGTGCGCACCGACGTCGCGCGCCACGGTCGCGGCGTGGCGTATGTCGCAAAGTTCCGCCTCGTCCGGCGCGCGCTCCGTCAGCACGCCCTCGCCGGGCATGCTGCCGTCCATGTACAGGCTCGCCGGCAGTATTTCCGTCCCCGTCGCGCGGACTTTCTCGGCGAGTTTCCCGAATATGGTGTGGGCGTTCTTGACCTTGAGCTCACGCAGCCACCCTTTAACCTCCTCGTCGAAGCGTCCCCGGAAAAGCGAAAGAGGGTTGACCTGGCCGGCGAGCATCAGACCGTCGGCATTCTGCCTGCCAATCCATCTGATGCCCTCGGCGATTTGGCCCAGCGTGACCCAATGGACATCGTCGGCGGCGGCGAGCGTCGCCCGCTCGGTGGAGCCGCGGATGGCCACGACGGTGACGTTCGCGACGCCGGCGCGCTTGGCGCCCTCCACGAGAAGCCGGGGATACGCCCCGGCTCCCGCCGCCACTATGATTTTCCGGTGTACCAAACGCGGCTCCTCCACACGACGCTAGAAGCTTATCCCGAGCACCTTGGTGAACGACCGCGCGCGCTTCATCGAGAAGCGCATCGGGCGGTTCACCGCCCAGCCGCTCGCGTTCAGAATTGCCCCTAAATCGCGTGCGCGGAGCTTGAACCACGCCAGTATCGTGCTCGGCAGCGACACCACCAGCACCAGCGACACGATGGAAATCAAAATCTGCCACCACGTCATACCGGAAATCGCCGCAAGGATGGAAGCGAACGCCGCGCCCATCATGCCAACGCCTATGCCGATGGCCGCCACGCTCGACGCCATCGCCGCGCCGCCGGCCTGCGCACTCTGGACTCCGCTATCCAGCTTCGCCTGCGCCGCCTCCTGCTTCTCGCCGAGAAACTTCTTCACCGTCGCCGCCACGCCTTCGCCTAGCTTGCGCCACGGCGTCCAGAACGCCTCCGCAAGAGACACTTCCGCCTCGACGACCTTCGTCACGACCGCTTCCCAGTCCTTGCCGTCGCGGTCGTAGAACACGCCGTTGCGCCCGACGTAGAGCCCGCGTATCGTCCCCGCCGTCGCAACTGCGCAAATCTGCCGCTCCGCCTTGTCGCCGGGCCGCGTCAGCTTCAAATAGACAACGCAGCACTTCGACTTCTCGGCGAGCGCGGAATGCGCCGCTTCGCTGTCCACATGGAAGCACAAATCCATTTCCTTCGCGTCGATGCGCAATGTGCCCGTCTGGAAAATCGCGAGAGAGTCCTTGTCGTAGAGACGGCGCATATTGACGAAGTTTTCGAGGAATTCGAGTAGGCCGAGCTTGTAGCGCAGCACTCGCTCTTCGTCGTCGAGTGCGGCCTTTGCGCCGGCGCTCATCACGGGCTTGGCGGCGATGTGGGCGCGGTAGGGCGCGAACGTCTCCTTGATTTTGCGCCAGGCGATGCGGTCCAGGACTTCGATGTCGCCGAGGACCGGTCGGGCGCACTTTTCCGCGAACGCGAGAATCGCCTCCTGGTGCTTCGGATTCAGGTGCGAGCCTGTAAGAGGGAGGAGCTTGTCGGCGTCGTCGGTGACGAGCGGCATGTCTTCCGGCGGCGTGAAATAGGCGTCTACGAGCGGCTCGACTGCGGCGAGAGCGGCCTCGGCGGCAGCCGTCGCCTCTCCGAGCGGCTTGACTTCCTTCGCTTCGCCGGCCTTCTCCCAGGCCGCCAGCGCCTCGCGGTCCTTCTTCGACGGCTCCACCTTCGCCAAGTCGGCCTGCCGCGCCAGAACGTCCGCCAGACGCTTGCGGTCTTCCTCCTCCGGCTTGAAGAGCGACCCCAAATCGACGCCCTTCGACTTGAGAAAATCAATCGCGCCGAGGACTTCTGCCGTGCGGATGCGCCCGTCGCCGTCGCTATCCATGAGCTCGAGCATCCGCGTGTCGAAGCGGACGCCCTTCACTGGCATGGAGAGCGCAAGCCAGTACTTGCGGTCGAGTTCCGACAGGTTGGCGATGTCGTCGCCGTTTTCGAGGGCGACCTGTTTCATCCGCCCCGCCTTGAACCAACGCCATTCGTAGTTTTTCATAGGTGCGGATATTATACCATATCCTGCGCACTTCTGCCTTGCGCCGTCAGGGTCTGGCGCGCCGCGAGGTTTCGCCTCTTAGCTCAATCAGGAACACCTTGTCGCCTACGCGGCAGCGAGGAGCGCGGAACGTGACCCAGGAGCCGCGTTCGGCGACGGCGGGCGTCTCGTCGTCGCGCCGCATTTCGCCGAGCACCAGTTCCTGCACTCCAGTCGTGGGACCGTGAATCTGCAGGCGGTCCCCGGGGCGTATCTCCCGGTCCTGTATCTTCACCTGCGCTATGCCCGCTTTCGCGAAATAGTCAATCACTATACCGACGTGGCGCTTCACTTCCGTCGAGAGCGAGTCTTCGGAGTCTGTCATCTGGCCGACGCCCGGTCGCCCGTAGTAGAGCCCCGGCGAAAATTCGCGGTGGAAGACGCGCGATACCTCGCGCACGAGTTCCCCGGCGAGCGCACTCGTGTATTCGCCCGCGAGCACGGCGTCCACCGCCCTTCTGTACGCTGCGGTGCAAATCTTGACGTATTCCGCGTTTCTCGCGCGCCCTTCTATCTTGAAGCTGGATATTCCAGCCGCGACCAGCTTGTCGATGAACGGCAGCGAACAGAGGTCTTTGGCCGAAAGCACTGTGCGCCCGTTCACGATGAAAGCCGTGTCTGACTCGTGGACAGGTTTGCCGTCGGCGTCTTCGTAGAGGTCGACCGCCTTGACGAGGAAGCGCCGGCGGCACGGCTGGCGGCATTCGCCGCGGCACGCGGACGCGCCGAACGCCTCGTGGCTCATCAGGCAGCGCCCGGACTCCGCCACGCACTGCGCACCGTGCACGAAGCACTCTATCTCCGCGCCCGTCGCCTCCACTATCCGCCTCACTTCATCCAGCGTGCATTCCCTCGCCAGCACGATGCGTTCTGCCCCCTGCGAAAGCAGAAACTTCACCGCCAGCGAATTCGAAATGGACATCTGCGTCGAGACGTGGAAACGCACCCCCTGGCGGCGGCACAGCTCTATGACACCCCAATCCGAGACGATGAAAGCGTCGACATAGGGCTTTGCGGCCGCTATCGTCTCTTCAATCGCGGCGGCCTCGTCTTCGAACATTATGGCGTTGAGCGTCAGGTAGCGCTTGACGCCGCCGCATATCTCCGCAATCGCCGGCAAATCCCCCGCCCTGAAATTGACGCCGCTCCTCGAGCGCATGTTGAATGTGCCCAAGCCGAAATACACGGCGTCCGCGCCGGCCTGGACGGCCGCGCTCAAACACGTGAAGTCCCCCGCCGGCGACAGTATCTCGGGCCGTTTCACCGCGCCTCTCTCATGTTGTCGGGAAGCGCGGGGACGAGAAGCTCCAGGACGCGGTCAAGTTTCGCCTCCACGCGGTCCAGCTTCGCCTCCAGCACGTCGCAACGCTCGTCGAGCGTCAAGGAAATGCGTCCGAGTGCCTCGCCGTTGCGCGACACCTCCTCCTTTATTTCCAACACCTGTGCGCGCGTGACCGCACCGCCGCGCACAAGCAGCGCATGAACCGCCAACGCCAGCGCCAGAACCGCCACAGCCAGAAACGCCACCAGCTTCTTCATCCCCGTCCGTCTCCTCGGCAAAACAGAACCATCCGCCCGAATCCCGCCGCTACGGCTCGAACGGTTCAAGAAACGCCTCCGAGAAATCGAAATTGTGGCGCATCTGCTCTATGTCTTCCGCGTCCAACGGCGGTTTCTCGTCCTTTGAAAGCAGCGCCTCGCATATGTCCGCCAAATCGTCGCAAGAGTCCACGCCCCATTCTTTCAGTACGCGCAAAGTCATCGGGCCGAATTTCTCGATAGCGAAGTCGCGGAAGTTGTCCATTAGAGCCTGGACATGGTCGGCGGGGTCGATAGGCGGCAGGAAGCGTTCGACGGAGTGGGCGAAAAACGAGTATGCGCGCGGGCTGTGGCGTTTGTCGGCGGCAACCAAGTCGCGATAGACCTCCGGAGTGTAATCGAGGTCGAAACCAATGATGTCTTCGAGCGATTCCATAGTTCAGCGCGCGGATTCGGCAAGAGGAAGGAGAAGACGAAAGAAAAGGGCGCGACCCGATTGGTGCGCCCCGGTTCCGTATCGCCGTTATTACCAGCGAGTCTCGCGGCGAGGCCCACGGTCGCGCCCATAGCCGCCGCGGTCGCGCCCGTATCCGCCGCGATCGCGCCCGTATCCGCCGCGCTCCTCGCGAGGCTTGGGCTGGGATTCGTTTACTCGCACCGTACGCCCGTCCAATTCATGTCCGTTGAGCGCATCGATTGCCGCCTGCGCCTGCGTGGCATCGGGCATGGTCACGAAGCCAAAACCCTTGCTGCGACCGGTCATTCGATCGGTCACTACACGAACGGCGGTAACTTCCCCATATGCAGCGAACGCAGCTCTGAGCCCCTCGTCGGTCGTCGCATATGCGAGGTTACCAACATAGATTTCCATCGTCTTATTTCCCTTTATGCTTTACTGCCTGGTCACGAAGGCACCCGCCTACTCCAACCAAGCACCCATATTTTACCAATTTTGGCTTGGGTTAGTCAAGGGGGGTGCAGGGGTTTGTGCGCGTCGGGCGTGCTCTTTAGGCGGCGCAGGGCGATTTATGGTAAAATGGAGCGCGAGGACGCAAGCAGAGGAAACGGAGGAGCATGGAAAGATTGCCTGGAGAGTGGGCGGCGGCGCTGGCGGAAGAGACGGGCAAGCCGTATTACGCGGAGCTGGCGAGGTTTGTCGATGGCGCGTACGCTTCGGAGACGTGCTATCCGCCGGCTGGGCGGGTGTTCGAAGCGTTCCGGCTGACGCCGCCCGGCGAAGTGAAGGCGGTGATAATCGGGCAAGACCCGTACCACGGCGCCGGACAGGCGCACGGGCTCTGCTTCTCGGTGCTGCCGCCAGCCGCGCCTCCTCCGTCGCTCGTGAACATCTTCAAGGAACTCCGGGCGGAATACGGCGGGGAACTGCGGCGAACGAGCGGCGACCTGACCGCGTGGGCCGAGCAGGGCGTGCTCATGCTCAACTCCACGCTGACCGTCGCCAACGGAAGACCGCTCTCCCACGCCAAGCGCGGCTGGGAACGGTTCACCGACGCCGTAGTCGCCTGGCTCGACTCGCACCGCGACAACCTCGTGTTCCTGCTGTGGGGCGCAAACGCGAAAAAGAAGGCGGAAGCGGTAGACCGCTCCCGCCATCTCGTGCTGGAGGCCGCGCACCCTTCGCCGCTCTCCGCTTCGCGCGGCTTCTTCGGCTGCGGCCACTTCCGCCTCGCCAACGACTACCTCGCCGCCCACGGCGTCGAGCCTATCGACTGGCTTGCCATCCGCTAGGCGAGCGCAATCTGCCCGCCCTGCGCCGTGGCGCGTATCGCCGCTCCGGGCGGATACGCGCCGGACACGATTTTCTTCGCGATCGGGTTCTCCAGGTCGCGCTGTATGGCGCGTTTCACCGGTCGCGCCCCGTATGCGGGGTCGTAGCCGTCGCGCACCAGCACGTCCAGCGCCGCTTCGTCCACTTCCAGATGCAGGTTCTCGTCTTCCAGGCGCTTCGACAAATCCTTGAGCTGCAACTTCACGATTTCGCGTATCTGGTCGCGGGTCAGCGAATCGAACTCGAGGATTTCGTCGAGACGGTTCAGGAACTCCGGGCGGAACAAGTCCTTCAGCGTGTCGCGTGGCGCGTTGGACGTCATGATGACGACGGTGTTCTTGAAGGAGACGGTGCGTCCGTGGCTGTCGGTGAGCCGCCCGTCGTCAAGCACCTGCAAGAGCATGTTGAAGACGTCAGGATG
>CAMZET010000005.1 GCA_947305825.1 uncultured Verrucomicrobiota bacterium | reverse complement strand
GTATGGATGCATACGGCATCGCACGAAACCCCCGATTATTGGCTCTTGAATGGAATCCGAAAACGAATGATAGACGCCGTCAATCATTCGTTTTCGGATTCCATTCAAGAGCCTCAAATTCCTCTCCGGCTGGAAGAAGTCGTTCTCGAGGCTTGTCGGCCTCGCAAGGACAGGGGTCTGGATGTTTGAGGACCTCGTGGAGATCCTGAAGGTCTATGGGACAGCAGGGCCCCCGCAAAGGCCGCAATCTCATGTGGTGGAGCAGTATCTAGAAGGTTTCGAACCCAATACGTCCACCTCTATGGGATAGCAAATGCCCGATTGTCGGGCCGCGAAGGGCCGAACGCCCAAACTTTGAATAGGACATCTTGAAATTACATCGCCGAAACCCAATAAAATCAAGGGTTTGGGCTGGCGACATACGCCCTATGGGATGCTAGTGATTTTATGGGTCAAAAACTGGGGATATTCCAGCATTTATTGCCGCCTCTATAGTGGCGGCATTGCGGAATATAATAGCGTTTTTTCGTCTAGTCTGAAAGTAATCACACGCCCCCTCCCCAGAGAGGGATAAGGAAGTTCTGCCATCAGGTCAGCTTCGGCCAATCTTTACAGGGGGTAAAAACACGGGAATTGTGCGTTTACTTTTAGAGGTGGCGGTTTGAAGAAAATGTGCATTTCCCCATTGCGCCGACACGGCAGAAATGGTAGAATATTTCACATCTAACCGCGAAAAAGGTTTATGACAGGAACGAAGAACGGAATCGCCAGAAGGGCGGGAGACATGTTGCTCTTGCATGATGCAACAGAAGGATGCAACAACCGTATCTTTCATCCCTTGCTTTGCTCTGCGCGCTCCTTGCTCCGCTATCCTGCGCCCCCACCCGCGCACAGACTTAACGCTAAAAGACGTTTCCGCGCCGGAAATGTGTTTAGCCAACTCGCATCACGCAGGACTCATGCCCTGCGCGCCGCGGCGTTTGTGGTTTTAAGACAAACAGGAGGTCTCAGACAATATGAAGGCCAGAAAAGGTGCAACTTATCTTGAATATGCGCTGTTGGCGGCGTTGATCGGCATCGTCGGCGCGGTCGGCGTGATGAAATACGGCAAGGCGATCAGCGATTTCTTCGTATCGCTTGGCAACAAGACGGCGGAAGTGACGCCGAAGTGACATGAATTCCAAACGGGCCGGGACCGGCCCTTTAACAAAAAGGAAAAACACAATGAGCAAGCAGAACAAGTTCCGCGCCCACAAGGGTGCGACGTTCATCGAATACGCGCTCCTCGCCGGCCTCGTCGCCGTCGTCGTCGCGGCCGCCGCCATGTTCTTCGGCGAAGACCTGAAGCAGCTCTTCGGAGCCACCGGCAAACAGACTGAATCCGTAACACAGGGCGTGCAGGGGGTCGATTTGCACTCGTCGCTCGATAACGCGAACAAGAAGAACTAACGCGCGTCATGACGCTGCAACGCTTGAGGCGGCGGCTCTCGTCGGAGAGGGGGAGCGTGTATCTCGAATACGCGCTCGTCACTTCCGTCACGCTAGGGGCCGCCGTCTTGGCGTTCAATCCCGACAGCTGGTTTTTCAAGGGGTTGGGCGTCGATTTCGCATTCCGTGAAGTGTTGATAAAACTGCCAATATTCTGATGCCGATAGTCTGGATAGTATTGCCGTTCATACTCGCTTATGCGACGTTCACGGAGATAAGAGAGCGCCGGATACCGAACTGGTTGACGCTTGGTGCGATAGTTTTGGGTCTCGGGGCCGCCGCCATTGAAGGCGGCGGCGAAGGACTTTGCGACTCTGCGCTCGGGATGGCGCTGGCGGGAGGGTTGTTCCTCCCGTTTTGTCTTCTTGGCGTGGTGGGCGGAGGCGATATGAAGCTCATGGCGGCCGTCGGCGCGATAACCGGCTGGCCGATGGCGCTCAGGGTCGTGTGTGACACGTGCGTCGCGGGCGGACTAATCGCCGTGGCCATCATGGCGTGGAAGGGCGTCCTGCTGACGACGCTCGCTAACGTTTTCCGGATAATTTTCGGGATGCCGCGCAAATCGCGCGGTCTGCGCAATCCTCCGATGGTCCCCTACGCGCTTGCGATTACAGTCGGCACGCTCGTCGCGGTGTTCGTGCAGGATTTCTAGGCGTCGTGTTCAAGTGGCTGACGAGAGGCGACGGAGGGCGCATGAAGAAGGCGAAGAAGAGGATTTCTTCGTCGCGCGGCGCCGTATTCTCCGAGTTCGCGCTCGTCGTGCCGGTCGTCGCGCTCGTCTGCAGCGCGATGATAGAAGTCGTCGGCTACTGGGACGCGCAGGTGATGGCCAACCATGCCGCGTGGACCGTCGGGCGCATCGCGATGGTGCGTGGCTCGGACGGCATGGAGTTCTCGACAAATCTCTCGAAGAAGTCCAAGACCGGCATCGCGGGAAGTTCCATGCCGTCCGTCCTCAAGAGCATGCTCGGCAGCCTCGACACGCTCGCCGGCGGCGCGAACAAGTTCAACAACCGCGGCAACATCGCGACGTTGTTTCTCATGTCCACATGCGGCATCGGCTACTACGGCGCAAGCCCCGGCAAGACGCTCTCGGACGGCTTCACGACGCTTTGCAACGACTGCATGAAGGGAATCAAAGAGGGCATCCCGGATGCGATAAAGTCGGCCATCACGAACCTGAGACTCCCTTCGCTCCTTGAAAACATCCCCGGCGGCAGCGCAATAGAGGAACTCGTCAAAAACATCGTCAAGGGACTCGTCGACAAGCTGACCGAATGGGCGCTCAAGCCGGTCGCGGACTCCGTAAGCAAGCTTCTGCAGACCGCATTCAACAACATTTTCGGCAAGGAAGGTTCGAAGGTAGACGCACTCTTCAAGGGCGACGGCGAGGCCGCGCGCCATGCGCGCCAGATGTACGGGGCCGCTTCGCGCATTGCCCGCGCAAAGTCCAAAATCGGCAAGGAAGTCGTGACGGTCGAAGACATGGACGACCTTCGCGGCGACTTCCTCTTCGCCAAGCAGAGCACCTTGAAGCGCCTTGCGTATCCGCAGGTGGCCGACAAGGAGGCGAAGAGCGACGGATTCTTCGTGACGGGCGCGCACGGGTGGCCGCCGAACAACAATGGGCTAGCGATGATACACGTCGAGATAAACTGGCCCTACGAGTCCGGCTGGCTCTTCCCGATAGTCTCCGGCTACGGCTCCAGCGCCTCCGCGCCAGTCGCGAAGGGGCACAGCATGGTCTTCCCGTCGCCCGACATACAGAACGAAAACCTCTATTCCGAGGGCGCGACGGCATACGCCGAGGGCAAATACACGGCCAGCGCATCGCAGCAGGCGCTCGACGACCTCGCAAAGGACATGCGCAAATACCTCGGTGGCTCCATGTGGTGCATGAAACTCAGGATTTCGTACGATCGTTTTTGGATTCCTTGGGAAGCCATTAGAGACTACGACATAGGCTCTGGCATCAATGAGTTATATCATGAACGCTGGTGGTATCTATCCTTACATCAACCCATGTGGATCTATGATAAGATTTGGTGGGACGGCTACTACCATCCTTGCTACCAACATTGCAATATCTATACTTACTATTCCGGTTGGGGCATCAACTACAAGCGCGGCGATTCCGGACTTGGTAGCTGGTACGACAGCAACAAGGCGCTGAACTGGCAGGACGACACGACGGACAGGCTCAAGAATCCGCACGACGGCGAGTTCAGCTGGATTGGCTCCGAATACTTTTCGCTCAGTCAACAGTATATCAATTATCAACTGTACAAGCTAATGTCGTTCAGCACTTTCCGCAGCAAGATGAAGTCGTTCGGCGAGCGCATGAAGGTAAACGTCTATAACATCGTCAGGTGGGACGAGAGCCAGAATCTTTCTACCTGGAACAGCCTCGACAGGGAACTGGAAGAAAAGGCGAAAAAGGCGGATAGGGCATACGGCAGCATAAGGCAGCTCCTTGAGGACGAAATCAAGGAAATCCAGGATATGCTGGACGGCAACTCCACATGGTCCGGCGACGAAAGCGACCCAGTATTCGACCCGAACGATGAAGAGCTCTTGCGCGACCCCGGAAAGGCTGTCGAGAAGGCGCGGAGAAAATGGGCGGATTTGAAAGAGAGCCTCCGCAAGAAGCTCAAGGATGTGGAAAAGGGGGTGGAAGAACTGCGGTCTGAATGGGAACGTTATTACAAAGATGGTAATTCATTCAAGGCCGAGCGCCAGAAGTGCGTCGAGCTCTATTTCTGGCAGGGGTGCATCGAGGCGCTTTACAAGACGCAGGACAAGAACCTGCTCGACAGGTCGTATTTGAATCTGCCCAAGGGGTGCTTCCCGTATGACATCACGGCCGGCACGCGCAAGATGCTCTCGAGAACCGACGAGTATTTGAAGAAGGTGAACAAGTCGTGGGATTTGGAGGTGGAGTACGGCGCGATGATGGGGCTCAAGGCGGCGGGCGAGGCGAAGAGGTCCGGTCGGCGTCCGGAGGATGTCTTCGAGAAGGCTGGCAACCTCATCAACGACACTCCCGGCAACCTCAACCCCGGCAGCGACAAGGGCCTTATCATCGACCACGACCGCCAGGAATTCATAGGAGGCGAATGGAAATGGAAATGATGTTGACATGCAAGAGGCGCCTTTCTTCGGAACGCGGAAGCGTGGGCGTCGTGGTGGCGTTTGTCATCTTCGTCGTCATGGGGATGCTGACGATGACGTGGAACACCGCGCAACTCTCCAAGGCGAAGATGCGCCTGCAGAACGCGGCGGACTCCGCGGCGCTGGCGCACGCGGTATGGCAGGCGCGCGGCATGAACGTGGTGCAGAACATCAACGACGAGATGTACGAGGCGGTCTCGCTCGCGAAGAAATTGAGGGATGTTGCAGTGGTAATCGTGCCGATCGCGACGGCTTTCGACGCGATGAGCGCCATCCCGATTGTCGGCATCGTATTCAAGGGACTGGCTATCGCGATGCACACGATAGGCGTCTTGACAGGCGGGACGGCCGGGTGGATAGGGTCGCGAATATGCAACATGTTCCTGAAATACATACAAAAGGTCTACGTGTGGGGCTCGGCGCTGATGGGGGTTTGGAACGCGCAGCAACTCGCCGCCCAGAACGAGGCTGACCCGCTGGCCGCATTGAGCACGTCGTCGATACCGGGAGATTCGAGTTCGTGGCATTTCGGGATTTACACGCTCGGCATGTCGTGGCCGTTCAAGGATGCGTTCATGCTGCCGCTCGCGACGTCGTCGAAGAGCGAGGTCAACAAGTCGCCTTGGAAGGTAGACAAGACGGCCGCGTTCGACGCCTGCAAGCAGCCGTGGAAGGCGATCTACTCCTTCACCGGCGCGGGCAAAGGCTGGGAGATCAAGCCGTATGTCTCCAAGCGAGGCAGCGACGAGGGCATCAAGGTGAAGAACGGCAAGGCGGACGACAACGGCGTTCTTCCCGGGCCGACGATGTGGATAGCGTTCAAGCTCGGCAAGAACATCCAGACCCTGCCGATCGACGGCTTCTGGAACGACAAGGACAAGGATCGCTGGACGCACAAGCTGCCGATGTTCGCGATTTCGGCGGCGCAATGCATCACGGGCGACGTGATACCGCACTCGAAGAAGAGCGAAGAGGACAAGACAAACCAGCGGCCGGCGGGCTTCGGCGTGGGCGCGACGGCGAAGCTAGTCCCGGTGAGCGAGGTATTCTACAGCATGGGCAAGGCGGGAGGGTATGCGGTCGACGCGCTCATATACCACTGAAAGGTTGAAAAGGTGAAGGCTTGCGTAGCGACGGCGCCCTCGCCGTCGAACTGAAAGGACAGGGCGATGAAAGAGAAATGCATATCGAAGAGGCTGAAGAGGCGGCTTGGCGGCGAACGCGCGACCGTCATGCTTGAGTTCGCCCTCGTCGCGCCGCTCGTCATTCTCACGACGACCTTCGCCGCCGACTTCACGCGCATCCTCCGCACCGAGCAGCAGCTCGAAATCGCTACGCGCCTCGCCGCAGACGTGGAAGCGCACATGGCCGACTACTACTCCAAGTCCGCCACCCCCTCCTCCGAGACGAAGAAGGTCTCCAAGTTCTACCTCGTCAAAGTGGCGCAGGTGGCGGTGCATTATGAGAAAGTCTACCTCAAGGGCGGCTATGACATCATAAAGAATCCGGTTTCCTACGCCGTCGGCAAGGTGAACGACTTCATGAACGGCAAGGCGTTCAGCGACAGCAACGTATTCCTCAATATCATAGGCAAGGTCCTCGGCGGGCTTATGAACTTCGTCACATTCCGCACCGTGAACTACATAACCGACGTGATACCGCACGATCGCGAGATATGGGTTTCCAGCGCGGCATACATACCGACCGTCCTGCCGCCATCCGCCTACAAGTGGCTGGGGATTGTCGCCCACCAGAAGTATAGCGAGATCGGCGTGGCGCAGATGACGGCCGACCTGGAGGGCGGCAACGCGGCGACGGCTTGGAGCCTGAAACTCAATCCGAAGAAGCGGCACCGCGTGTATTGCTACATGCCCGTGATCGACTCGGTGCCGGTGGCGCCTCAGACATACGTGCGAATCATCAAGTCGTGGTGCGCCAAGCAGCCGTTCCTGAAAGGACTGGTCAATTGAGAGAGAAGATTACCAGAACCGTGCTATCCCTCGCGGTGGTCGTCGCGGCCGTCTTTGCGTTCCGTTGGACGGTCCGCACGGCAGTGACGCGCACATTCACGGCCGGTCGCGACGTTTCGCCGCGGGAGGTGCACGTCGTTCCCGCGCAGAAGGTGTGGTCGCTAGTGAAAATCGTGCCGGAGGAACTGCGCATCAACCTCGCCGGGCTGGCGGTGCAGCGCCGCGCCGAGCGAATGCACATGCCCTACGCGCTCGCCGTGGACGTCGCGGTGCAGAAGGCCGAAAGTGCAGGCTGGGAGAGGCTCGATGATGAAAATGCGCTGACGTTTAGGACTCTCTCCGGCATGGAAAGCGTCTATAAAACGCCGGCGGGCTCGATAGTGCTCCGTGAAGTGCGGTCGATAATTGGTGACGATTCGCTGATGGAAGACTACATCATCCCGGCCGAAATGGTGCCTACGCAAGGCGAGACGATTACGCCGGACATGCTTGCGCGCCGCAGTGCGAGGCAAGTGAAAATGAAGCTGCCCGAGCCCATCCGCGATGTGGTGGTGGGCAGCCCGCTGATGACCGAGCTTGTCGAGCGCGGGGCCGGGGCGGCGCTCCTCGTCCATTGCGTCGCCGAAAAATCCGCCGCCGCCGCAGTGAAAGACATAGAGGCCGCCGCTCGCAGGACAGGTTGGACTGTCATGCCGTATGTCGGCTCGCCCGAAGGCGCGCCGAAAGCAGAATGGACCAAAAAGAACCTGACGATGCATTTCGAGGCTGTCCAGCGGCCAGGCTCGTTCGCATGCGACGTCAATTACCGTTTCACCGACGACGAATCTTACATTTCAACAAAGGAACAAGAAAACCATGAAGACTGACAACAACACGAAACTCGCCGCCGTCGCCGCGGTGCTGGTAGGCCTGTTCGCGGTAGTGGCCGTGAACAAGTACATCGCCGCAAAGACGGCAGCCGCCCCCGCGCCCAAGGCGTCAATCCTCGTGGCGACAGTGGAGATAAAGGAAGGCGAAGAAATCGGCGAAGAGATGCTCGGCTCCGCCGAAATCCCGTTCGAATCCCTTTCCAACATGCACATCGCCCTGCCGGCGAAGAACGATTCGGGCTACCAGAAAGCGCTCTCGGACGCAATGGAGAAAATCGTCAAGCGCAAGGCCAAGCGCCTCATCGCGGCCAACACGCCCGTATTCTGGATCGACATCGACACGGAGCCCAAAGCGCCGTTCACCGACCTCATCGCCGATGGCTACCGCGCCGTGACCGTGCCGGTCGATGCGGTAAGCTCCGTAAGCAGCTTCATACGCCCGGGGAGCAGGATCGACGTGGTGCTTACGGCAACCGAGGACAATCTCGGCCTTGTCACGGGTCAGGCCGCCAAGGAGAACGGCTCGAAAGTCGTCTCCAGCGTCATCCTGCAGAACGTGAGCGTCATCGCCACAGACCGCGAATACGACCTCCAGAGCGACACATCGGGCTACGGGACGATTACGCTGTCGCTGCCGACCAAGGCGGCCATCATGCTCGTGCAGGCGAGGACTATGGGGCAAGTCACCTACCTTTTGAGGAACATGCGCGATACGGCCACGACGCAGGACCGCACCGGCATGACGATTGCCCCAGGCTCGTCGTTCGGCGATGCGGTGAAATCGTTCGTCGAGCGCTGAAGAGACTTTGCTTTCAAGGAAACACCGAAAGTCTGGTAGAATATGAAAATCAAAATCACGAAACTTCTGGCGGCGGCGCTGGCCGTCGTCGCGCTGGCCGCCGAATCCGCGGTCGTGCGCAAGCTGCCGGAGATGACCGTTGTCGAAAACGAAACCCTTTCGACGGATTCGCTCAAGGCGACAAGCGTCAGAAGCTCCAACGCATCCGTGTTCGGCGCGGCGCTGAGGGAGACGGGCGAGGCGATAGTTTCCGGCTCGCGCCTCGGCGAGGCGACGCTGATGTACGTCGACGAGCGTGGCGTCTTCGCCTCGCGCTCGGTCCGCGTCATTCCTCCTTACTGGGCGGTCTTGCGCGGAATGTTCTCCGAAGATCCCGAAATCGTCATATCCATCGTCGGCGATAAGGTGGTGATAGGCGGCGCGACAGCCAATGTCGAGACCCTGCGCCGCGTCGAAGCCGCGAAAGAATTCGACCGCGAGCGCATCGTCACCCAGGTCACGTATTCGACCGCGCAGATAGGCGAACTCGTGCGCGACTTCCTAGCGCGCTCGAACATTTCCAACATCACCGTGAACGTCGTCGGCCACGAAGTCTGCCTTGCCGGCCGCATGTACGACACGCAGTCCATCGAGCAGCTGCGCAAGCGCATCGAGGGTTTCGTGAAGGATTTCCCGGGCATCACGGTGAACACCGATGAATTGAAGATCTACAAGCAGAAGATACTCATCAACATCGAGTTCGTCGCGTATAACGACAACCTCTCGCGCAATCTCGGCTTCGAGGGCCCGGAGTCGCTCACGGCGACGGCGGACTGGAACTTCAACTACGACTACACCAAGCAGACCGGCGGCACCCACACCGGCAACAATACCGGCAACAGAAAAACCTCCAACCATACCAAGACAGGCAAGGAAGGCGGCGAGACGGTGGACGATTCGACGCGCGAGAACACAATCGAATCCACGCTTGAGAATACATTCACGAAAGACAACAACTGGTACCACAACTGGTCGGGCGGCGCGCACGCGAAGGTCGAAGGCGTCAAGGCCACGGTCAACCTCCTGAAGAAGAACGGCGCGGCGAAGACGCTCTATTCGACTACGCTCTCCACGCAGTCGGGCATCGAGGCGGAGTTCCAGAGCGGCGGCACGTTCAACCTCATGACCACCCCGGGCATGGCTTCCAACGGCGACCTCGTCTCGATCGAATACGGCTACATAATCAAGGCCACTCCGCTCATCATCGACGAAAACACGGTGAACCTCGATTTCAACCTGGACAACAAGCAGCCGACCGACAATACAGGCTCTCGCATAGAGCGCTATCTGACGAAGTCGAAGTACCTTGTCCGCCCCGGAGAGGCGATCATGCTTTCCGGCTACAAATACAACGCCGAAAGCGAAACGAAGAAAGGCACGCCCTGGCTTTCCAAGATACCGTTTATCGGGCCTTGGCTCTTCGGCAACACGGCCAGCGATGTCGAGATGAATGAGATGCTTCTCGTCGTCACCGTCAACTGGGCGATCGAGGGCGATGGAGAGGAGGCTGCCGCGCGCCTGAAAGAAATGAAAGAACGCAAGGTCGAAGTGGAAATGCCGTAATGAAACCGCTTATCTTTACCCAGAACGGCAAGCGCATCGCCACGCTTACGCCGCAGGAAGGCAAGGCCGGCGAGGTGTTCACTCTAGGTTCGGCGGCGAAGTGCGACATTGTCGTTTCGGCCGAGTTCGGCCTTGCGCCGCAGCAGGTGTCGTTTTCGCCAATCGGCAGCGTTTGGTGGATAGGCGACGCCGCGGCGGACGGTCGCCTGGAAATCGACGGACACAAGACGGCGCTCGAGGCTCTAGTCTCCAAGGCTACGGTCAAGGTCGGTTCGTTCGAGTTCGAGGTCGCGTGCGAAGCGTCGAGCGAGCGCAAGAGCAGGCGCGAGGCCGCTTCCGACCTCCTCTACTCCCACGCGCTTGCAAACCTCTCGCGCAACATGGGCGACTCCGCTTCCGCCGACATAACGGAACTCGAGCGCCGCATCGACTCCTCGCTCGACGACATAATCGCGCGCGGCCTTCCCGAACTGGAAGGCCTTGGCGAGGGCGTCATCGACGAACTCCGGCGCGAGACGATGGAGGATATGCTACGCCTCGGGCCGCTCGAACCGCTCATCGCCGACGATTCCATCACCGAAATCATGGTGATAGACTACCGCCACATCTACGTCGAGCGCAAAGGCAAGGTGGGGCTTTCCGGCAGGCACTTCCGCGACCCGGGCCATCTCATCCGCGTCATCGAGCGAATCGTAAACAAGGTCGGACGCCGCATCGATGAATCAAGTCCGCTTGTGGACGCGCGCCTGGAGGACGGCTCGCGCGTCAATGCCGTCATTCCGCCCATCACGCCGGACGGCGCGTGCCTGACCATCAGAAAGTTCGGCAAGTCGCTCTTCACGCTCGACAAGCTCGTCTCGTTCGGCTCGATGAGCCCGGAGATGATGAAGTTCATCGATGCGTGCGTCGCGCTGAGGAAGAACATCGTCGTCTCCGGCGGCACGGGCTCGGGCAAGACGTCGCTGCTGAACGCGATTTCGCTGTGCATCGGCCCGACCGAGCGCATCATCACGGTCGAAGATTCGCTGGAACTCAAACTCCAGCAGAGCCACGTGGTGCGCATGGAAGCGCGCCCGGCGAACGCCGAAGGCAAGGGCGAGGTATCCATCCGCCTTCTCGTGAAAAACTGCCTGCGCATGAGGCCTGACCGCATCGTCGTGGGCGAATGCCGCGGCGGCGAAGCACTCGACATGCTGCAGGCCATGAACACCGGCCACGACGGCTCGCTAACCACCGTGCACGCCAATACACCTGCCGACACCGTGGCGCGCCTCGAAACGCTATGCCTTATGGCAGGCATGGACATGCCGCTGTCCGCCATCCGCGCGCAGATCGCAAGCGCCGTCTCAATCATCGTGCAGACGGCGCGTCTGTCGGACGGTTCGCGCAAGACGATTGAAATCGCGGAGGTGTGCGGGCTTGACGAAAACGGCAACGCGAAGCTCCGCACGCTCTTCGAGTTCAAGCGCGAAGGCGTAGACCCTGCAACGCGCAAGGTGCTCGGGCGCCACGTGGTTTGCGCCAAGCCGACGTTCTTCGAAGACTTCCGTCTACGCGGCGTGGAGCTGGACGAATCGATATTCGCAGGAGTGTAGAGCCATGATGGTGCATCTCGCAATCGCGTTTGCCGCGCTGGCGGCGATGGCCGTCCTCGCGGGGATTGCCGTAAAAGGCGCGCTGGCGACTTCCAGGCGCGCGAACGCCACCGACGCCGCCGACGACGTAATGAGCAAGGCCTCGCGCGTGGGCGATTCAAACATGCCGGAGTTCGTGGCGCAAATCGCACGCCGACGCAGGGCGGAGAAAGTCCGCACGGAATTGCCGGATGCGCTGGACATGGTCTCGAACTCGCTTTCGGCCGGTCTTACGCTTCCGCAGGCGCTGATGCGCAATCTCTCGCATTTCCCGCCTCTTGTCTCGGAGGAATTCGCCCGGGTTCTGTACGACACGCGCCTTGGATATTCCATCGGCGGCGCGTTCGACAATTTCGCCCGCCGCCTGCCGATTCCAGACGTGCAGATGGTCGTGATCGCATCGAAGATCGGCGTGGCGCACGGCGGAAACCTGGCCGACAGCTACCGGATGCTCTCGACTCTCTTGCGCGACAATATGGCGTTCGAGGCGGAGCTCAAAGCGATGACGACGGAAGGGCGGATGCAGGCGCTGGTGATGAGCGCTCTCCCGGCCGTGATGATTGTGCTGCTCGGTCTCGTGAAGCGAGACCTTGTTGCGCCGCTCTTCACGACAGGCGCCGGCTGGGGAGCGCTGGGGGGCCTTGCGCTCATGCAATTGCTTGCGTATCTCTGGATTCGCAAAATCGTCGATATAAAGGTGTGAACAGAATGAAGCTGGACGTCATATTGGCATTTATTGCGACAGGCGTATCGTCGGCAGCCCTGTCGTACCTGCTGGTCAAGGCGCTGCTCGCCGCCGCGAAGGGCGGTTCGCGGCGTTCCGGAGGCTCTTCCATTCGTTCGATACTCGCGCCTGTCGCGCTGTTCATAGAAAACCGGAGGACGAAGGATTTGGAACTTGACCGGACATTGGGTCGGCTGGAAAAGCTTGTCGTGCAGTCCGGCGGGAAGTTCATGGATGGCGCGACGGCGGGCGAGATATTCGCGGCGCGTTTCGTATTCCCGGTGTTTGCGCTCGTGATTGTATTCGCGCTCGGCGCGCTGCTCAGGATGTCCGGAGGCATGGTATTCATAATGGCGATCGTCTTCGCAGCGCTGGCGTACTGCTACCCCGAATCGAGCCTGAAGGCGGCGGCTGAAGAGCGTGCGCGGCGCTTTACGCGCGATCTTCCCGGCTCGCTCGACGTCATGCGCCTCGTCGCGCAGTCGGGCGGCGACCTCCTCTCCGCCATACATTCCGTGATCGAAGTCATGGCTGCAGGCCCGGTGCGCGAAGAACTTTCGCGCGTCGTCGCCGAAACGACGATTGGGACCTCCCTCGCCGCAGCGCTCAACAACGTCGCCGCTCGCGTCGGCACCAACGAGGCCAACGCCGTATTCTCCACTCTCGCCCAGTCGCTCGAAATGGGCACTTCCGTGGCGGAAAACCTCCAGAACGCCGCGCAGCTCATCCGCCACACCGCCCGCGTCCGCGCACAGGCTCAGGCGCAGAAGGCCGTCGTCAACATGTCCTTCCCTCTGCTGCTCCTGATCCTGCCGGGAATATTCATCGTGCTTTTCGCACCGCTCGTAATCCAATTCATCAACAGGTAAACGCTATGTCGAAAAACATCAACAAGCCGGTATTCGTGCCGACGGCGTATTCCCAGCGCACCGTGCTGTGGTCCTTGGCGCTCGTGGCGCTGGCCGGCGTGCTCCTCTGGACCTACAATTCCTGGAGCGCGCTCGCGCAGGTGGAAGCGCGCCTGGCCGAACCGGTCTCTGAAACAGTCCAGATGCCGCTCTACAGCGTCAAACTCCCTCTCGGCTGGGAAGCCTATGCCAAAGACGGCAACACCCTCGCCGTCTTCCGCAAAAAGGGAGCAGACGTGCCGCTCGTCTTCTGCCATGCGGAAAGCGACGAAAGTTTCTGGTTCCATGCTCTGGACGTCAACCCCGCCATCGTTTTCCAGATTGTCGAAGACGATATCGAATCGGCGAACATCCAAGGCGTGCCGCGACCGATTCCAATGATGATCTATGGCACGGAGCAGCTCGCCGTCCGCCCGGGCGTCAAAGCGGTCAGAATGCTCTTCGACCTGTACGAGCGCGCGGGAGAAGCGGTCGTTTTCTATTCCGGCAACGTGCGCTATGTGCTTTGGGGATTGTGGAATGACGATGACGAACTCGCCGCCGGCGAAATACATACGTTCTTCCGCCGCCTTTTCGACAGCTTCGACATCCCGGAACAGCGCGAGTATATCGACCGCCCGGTAGTTGATTCCAGCCTTTTCACCGTGGCGCACAATGCCGAAATCCTCCGTCAGGTTGCGCGCGAGCTGGCGCAGTGGCGGCTCTTTTCCGCACGTGCCGAGAAAGAGCCGGAGTCTGCGCTGCTGCCGGCGCTCGTGCATTACCGCGAATCGCTGCGCCTGCTGTCCACCATTCGTCAGGAAAACGTTGCACTCGCGACCGACGACTTCAAACTCTTCAAACGCCTTCTGTCCAAGCGCCGCCAGGATGTCTCCGAATGGTTCGTCGTCCTCGACAAAGCGGTCGCGATGGGCGATTGGGACAAGGCGCGCGAACAGGCGCAGTGGATCATCTCGCACGCAACGCTCAAAGGCGAACGCCAGGACGTGCGCCGCGCCGCAGACATCCTCGCCACGAAGATTCCCCCGGAACAGAAACCATAACAGGAGCCGGACATGGAAATAATCAAAGTATTCTCCGCTAGCGGCGACATCGCCCTCGAACGCGATCTGGCCGGGATCGACAAGCCCCTCATGATCATCGCAGGCGAAAAGCCGCAGCTTGTCGAAGTCGTGCCGCCGGGCGCCGAAGTCCTCGGCGCACTCCTGCGAGATGAAGACGGTTGGACCCTCGCCTCGGCCAAGGCCGACACGCCAGTCGTCTCCGGCCCGAAAAGCGGCAGCGACTTCCACCTGGCCGCAGGCGTCCCCTGCGCCATCGGTCCTTGGATCTTCCGTATCGAACGCGAAGGGGCTCTTGCAGGCACCGTGCTCTTGTGGCGCGTCGGCTCCAGCGCCGTCGCCGCAGACCCGCTCCTGCCAGGACGCAACATCGTCTCCTCCGTCGGCGATGGCTCGTATGCGGTCAATCCGGCTGTCGGCGGCGTGGAACTGTGTTCCATCTTCCCGACTGCCGACGGCGCCGACGTATCCGCAGGAGGCGAAGCCTCCGAGCGTCTCGCCGTTCCTTTCGCCACGCTCTTCGGCGTCGGCCGCTTCCAAGGCATGGTGATGAGCGCGGAGGACGCTGCAAAGGCCGTCAAGAGCGGCAGCCCGCTCTCCTGGCCGTCGCGCGCAACGCGCTCAGGTCTGATGGCCATGCTCCTTCTCATAGGCTTGATTTCGCTGGCCGCGCTTTCAATCGTCAAGAAAACATCTGCGCTCGAAGACCTCCTCGCTCGAAAAACCGGCCCGGAGCTCGTCGAGCGCAAACTCGCAGGCGACGCGGCTCTGAGTTCCGATGAAGACGCTCTCGTCTTCGAGAGCACCTTCTTCAAGACCATCCCTCTTCTCACAACGTCCGAGCGCTCCCCGCTCACGCACAACCTCATCCGCCGCGCTCGCCAAATCCTCGACCACCTTCAGGGCCCCGCTATCGAGAATAACAGAAGAATGCTCGAAGAGAAACTCTCTCTCCTCCAGGCGATCGACGACATCCAGGCTTCCGCGCACAAGGGCGACTGGAACGCTCTCAGGCAGACCCTTGCCGCCATCGATCGATCCAAGTTCATCAACTGCGATGCAGATGCCTTCTACGATGACGCCGTGGAGGTCGCTGACTTCGTGACAGACGTGCTGCCTAAATTCTTCATCGCCGTCGCAAACGACGATGCGGACGCCGCGAAGGGAGAAGGCGCGAGACTGAACGAATATTTCGACGCGCTGAAGGACAATATCTTCATGTCAGGCGAAATCGTCCGTCGCGAACGCGACATCGCCCAAATCCGCTGGGACGCGCTGAGCGCCTACATCAAGGCGCGCAATGCGTTCCTTGCTTCGCCTGCCGCCTCAAGCGCCGATTTGCGCGACGCCTGGGCGGATTTGGCCGATGCTTTCGACTTGGACGATGACGATAACACCTTCGCTCCAATGCTCGAGCACGAGCGTGCCGAACTGGCAAAGGCCATCCTCAAACGCGGCTCCGAAAACGCAGAGCCCGTCGAACTCGTCAACCTCTGTTCGCTCGGCGAGACAATCGGCATCAACGACGCAAAACTCGCCGACTGGCGCAAGCGCGTCGACGACGTCAGAAGGGATTTGTATGCTCGATACCGCAAAATGTATTCCGACTACCGCATGCTCTGCGCCGTCTCGCCTGAATCGCCGGACGCCGTGAAGATTCTCGACAGCATGATTGCGCTCGGCCTTGAGGACAACCAGTTCCACAAATGGGCTTTGCGCGAGAAGGAACGCGTGAGCGCCAAAAGCTCGAACGAGATCCCGGAGGAAGCAAAATGATCAAGAAACTCAACATCCTGCTCGCAATCGTCTTCGCGGCTATGTTTGCGATGAAGGGCGCCAAATCCATAAAGGAATCGCACGCCAAACACGTCGCGATGCGCGTCGCACCGGTGCTTCAGGCTGATGGCGTCTCGCGTCTCGCACCGAACGTCTACTACGGCTTCTTCGCAGGCTACACGCTCGAAAACCCCATCTCGAATCGCAACGGCATCCTTCTCGACATGGCCAGAGCCATCTTCCCGAATGCAAAATTCATCAAACTCGACGACGACGAGATGCCTTCTTTCATCGAAAAGCTTTCCTCGGACGAGCGGGCCGTCGTCCTCGGCTATGGCGACCACCCGCTTTTCAAGGACATCCCGCGCGCACCGACGCCAATGGCTAAATGCCCGATCGTCCTCATGACGCAGCGCTCCAATCCTTGGCGCTATTCCGGGCCCGACTCGTTGAAGAACATTTCCATTGTCGCCGAAGATGGCTATCTCGACTATAAAATCGTCCGGGAGCTGCTGGAAATGACTGAGCGCGGCGAGGCGAATCTGCGCATCGTTCCGCCGGCACGGTTGCGCGAGATGGTTTTCAACGGCGAGGTCGATGCTTTCGTCACCGCCGACGTTCCAGGTCAAGATGCGACCATGTCGGGCGATTTGGCCAGTATCCGCTACATGAACAGTTTCCGCAAATCCAAGCACGTCGGGTATTCCGACTACCTCTTTTTCGTCTCGGGCAGGAACCCCGCGTTTGCAAAGGAACTCATCAGCGATTACGAAGCAGGAATGCGCCGCATCGAGGCGTCCGGCGAACTTCGTCGCATACGCGAATACTACGGCACTTTCTCTGCACCTGAATTATGAATTGCATGGTAGGGGTTCGGGGGCTCGAGCCCCCGTCCTCTTGCCAACCTTCAAACCTTCAAACCTTCAAACCTTGGATGGCACGCGTCCTCACGCGCCGCATCGGTAGGGCGGTTTCGATGAAACCGTCGCATGCGCGCGCGTTGCACGCGCACCCGTTCCCCGTTGTCTAAGCCGAAGTTCTAAGCGGTTGTATAGCCGCTATTTTGGGATAACAGCAGCATTATCCATCATTCTTTCACTAGTGTTCTGATGCTAAAATATCTTGCCCTATTGCCTTGTTTGCTTGTGTTGCGATTCAGTGGCGACTTCCTGCATCCCTAGGGCTGCTCTCGCATTTCTTCCTGAGAATATCCTCGCCCTTGGCGTGCCACGCGAATGGACGAGGGTGACTGTTGCGCTCTGCTATGTATTTATTCATCATTTGCCCTAATCAACTCGGAAACTGACGCGAAACTCCCATCCCGTATGCTGTCACGTGTGATTTCGCCAAAGAATCTTTCTACCAAGTTCAACCAAGAACTCGACGTGGGCGTGTAGTGGATGTGTATGCGCGGATGCTTATCAAGCCATCTTGTGACTACAGGATGCTTGTGGGTGGCATAGTTGTCGGCGATTATTTCTATGGAAAGGCCATTTGGCGTTTCATGCCATATTTTCTTGAGGAATGCAAGCCACTCTTTGTGCGTATGTCTGCTATGATGGCTATGGATAACAGAACCAGTGGCGTAGTTGAGAGCTGCAAATAGATTCGCGGTGCCGTTGCGCACATAGTCATGTGTCTTCGTCCTTATGTGCCCAATTCCAAGTGGCAGCCCTGGTTGTGTTCGTTCAAGGGCCTGGCATTGCGTCTTTTCATCGCAACAGAGCACAACAGCCTTTTCCGGCGGGTTCAGATAGAGACCGATGACATCCCAAAACTTCGCCAGGAAATCTGGATCATTGGAAATCTTGAATGCTTTAGCAAGATGAGGCTTTATGCCATTGTCACGCCATGTGCGGAGCACCGTGGACTGGGAGACGCCCACAAGTCGCGCCATCGTTCTTGTGCTGTGTCGAGCACATCCCTTGGGCGGGCGCGTTGCCTCTCGGACGTTCATTTTTATAGTTTGCTTGCGTCCGCGTCCCTTTGCTTACGCAAGACCGGCGATTCGACCGCTCTGAAATCTGCACTAGGTATTAGCATTAGCATAGAAAACAACATTGCATTCCGCCTTCGCTCCGCATTTTTTATCTCGGCATCACCATCCCTGCGGCACGGAACGGCTCGGCCTCGTTCTCCTCGGGTTTGCGCCTTGGATAGATGCCGGAAAAGGCGGGAAACGGAAACCTCCTCCGGTGCATCGGATGAGGCGCCTGAGAGAGCCCGGAAAGATACACCGAAGGAGGCGAAACTGCATTACAAGGGCAGTATCCTCTTCATGCGCGTCTTTTTCATGCGCGCCTTTCCGGTGAAGTTTCTCAAACTTCCATCCGACGCGTCCCATGTCCGCAGAAGGGTGGTCGCGACAAGCGCGACCCTCCG
>CAMZET010000004.1 GCA_947305825.1 uncultured Verrucomicrobiota bacterium | reverse complement strand
TGCTCTGGGACTGGTTTATGGGGCGCTTCGAGTGGTCGCCGATGCGGCTTTTCGCCGCAGCGATAATCGGACTCGTCTATCTCGTCTCGCCCATTGACATCGTGCCAGATGTCATTCCGTTTGCGGGTTGGATCGACGACATCATGGTCGCCACCGCAGTCGTGCGCCTCGCGAGATTCGACTTGGAGTGCTATCGCCGGCGGCGCGCGAAGACAGACTAAAGTCCACCGGACCGATATGGCGCGTGAAGGCGGACTAAAGTCCGCCGGACCGATATGGCGCGCGAAGACGGACTAAAGTCCGCCGGACCGATATGGCGCACGAAGACGGACTAAAGTCCGCCGGACCGATATGGCGCACGTATGCCACGATCGGTTCGTTTCTTTTCGGCGGTGGTCAGAGGTTGACCGCCATTCCTTTTTACGTAGTTAGATTTGCAGCGTTTCCCCGCTTGGCACGATTGTTGCTAAAAGATGGTGTCGTAAAGACAGAAAGGAAATGATGCCATGAAGAAAGCAACGAAAAAAACGATGACAACGTCGCTTGAATCGGACGAGGCGAGGGGGATAAGGGAGTCGGTCGAGGAGATGGAGCGAGAGCTTGCCGAGCTCGACCGCGACATCGCCGAGGCGAAGAAAGGCGACAAGGGCGAGATGAGCCGCGTCGCGCTCGCGAATTTCCGCGCGATGCGCAGGGACATCGTCGAGATGATCGCGAGCAACATGGAACTCTATAAGACGGTCCTTGAAAGTGAGGCTCTTGAGCGCCGTCTTGAGGAGGGTGCATGAACATGTCGGGAGAAGAATGCGGGCGTGGCATCGCGGGTTTCTTTACACGGCTGGTGGTTGATGTCGTCGACTCGTTTGGAATGCTCTGGAACTGGTTTATGGGGCGTTTCGACTGGTCGCCGATGCGGCTTTTCGCCGCCGCGATAATCGGACTCGTCTATCTCGTCTCGCCCATTGACATAGTGCCGGATGTCATTCCGTTCGCTGGCTGGATTGACGCCATTCTCGTTGTTACCGCCGTCGTGCGCCTCGCGAGATTCGACTTGGAGCGCTACCGCAGGTGGCGCGCGAAGGCGGACTAAAGTCCGCCGGGCCGATATGGGGCGCACATGCCATGATCGGTTCGTTTCTTTCCGGCGGTGGTCAGATGTTGGCCGCCGCTTTTACTTTATTGCGGGATTTTGCCTTTGGCACGCGATTTGCTAATAGTGGGCGTCGAAACCGACAGAAAGGAAAACACACCATGAAGCCAAAAGCAAAGAAGATAAGGATGAGCGCCGCCGAAATCAAGGAGGCAATCAAGCGCGACAAGGAATGGATGGACAACATCAGTCCAGATGACGAGATCGTTGTCGACAAAGAAACCCTCAGAGACATCTTAGGCGACGACGATGACTCAAAGGGAAAAGCCGACGAAGTCGAAGTGCTAGATGACGACGACTCCGAAGGCGAAGAAGACGAAGAGGAGCAAGTCGTCAACGATGACGACGATGATGACGACGACAGTGATGATAACGAAGATGATGAGGAGGAGGTCGACGACGACGATGGAGATACGTCCGGCGTCGGCGGCGTTCTTGGCGCAATCGTCGGGGGCATCGGCGGAATCGTTCTCGGCGGCATCCTCGGCACGGCGCTTTGCGATGATTGAGGAGGCGATGCAAATGAAAATGCACTGCAATTGCCCAGTCTGCGGCGGCGACCGTGTCGCCGCCGCATTAAGGATGCCGCTGGGTCCGCTCGTGAAGGACGGGCCGACGGTGCTGGAGATGAAATGCAGGATGTGCGGCAACAATTGTTGAATTCCGTTTTGAGTCGGGCCTTGATTGCGGGGGCTTCATGGTTGCCGCCCTGCCGGGTTTTGAAATCGCATCAACAAATAAACGAAAGAGAAGAGTGGAAATGTCTGAGTTTGTAATACCCATCATCGGCAATCTGCTGGAGAGCATCGCGGCCGAGTTCAAGGACAAGATTAAGCCGGTGCCGGGAAGTGTCCTGCGGTGCGACCTCTGCGGAGGAGCGAACTTTCTCGGCGGGAGGCTCTGTCACACGGGCATCTATCTCGGCAGCGACGAAATAGCGGAGATAACGAATGTCCGCGGGAAGGCGCGCGCCCACATCGTGGACCCGAGTGACTTCATCAATGGACAGGGCACCAACTTCATCCGCACTGGGCTAAACATCTATGTTGCGACCGACGGATGCGGCAGAGTGCTCGGCTCGGAAAGAATCGCAGGCATCGCGCGCAGGCTCGCGGAGCGCGGACGACGCGGCGAATACGATCTGATGGACAACAACTGCCACACCTTCGTCGTCAGATGCGTGACTGGCAAGGAACCGTCGAAGCCGAAGCTGAACGACCGCGAAGTGGCTGTGGCCCTGAGGCGTGCGTTCGGGTGCGAACGCGTCACCTGGGAGCCTACGGGCTTTGGCCCACAAAGTCTGTCGTTCGACGACGTATAGACAGATTCTGGCCGTTTGTGGTAAAATATTGGGCATGAAGACACTTGTGCTGACAGGATGGGGCTGGAAGGAATACGCGGCGGCGGCGGCCGCCGCGCTCGCAGCCATAGGCGACGACGTGGAAGTGCTGGGCATGAGCAGGCGACGGCTGCCGGAGTTCATGGAGCGCGAAGCCGCTCGTTGGCGACGCATCGTTCTTGTAGGGCTCGGACTCTCCGGCGACGAAGCTCGGCTCGCGCGTGCGCTCCAGTCTCTGAAGGGAAAGACAAAGGTCGTCTGGATCAGTGCCATTCCGCTTGCCGATTCGCACAGGCGCACACTTGCCCCATACATGAAAGTGCTGGAGTTCGCGGGCGGTCCGTTCAACGGATCTCTCGTAAAGGCGGTAGGCGCAGCATTCGGTACGGATGTGTCGCGTTTTCTGCCGTATGCGGCGGAAGGAGCAAAGACGCCGAAATACGTTCTGCCATATCATGAACTCATCTCTGCCGCGATGTTCGCTTACAGGAGCTACCGCGACGCCGTACCATATTCGATGGCCATAGAGAGCCTTGCGCGCGGCATGCCGGAGACAAGCTGGCGTCCAGAGCTGAGGCAACTGATCGAACACTATCGTCTCTACGGACACCGCGAGCTTGTCGGCAAGAGCGCAGCGATGGAGGAACTTCGCGGCTACATAGATCGTGTTGCCGCACACCCCGAGGCGCGAGTACTGATCATCGGCGAGAGCGGCACAGGCAAGGAGACTGTTGCGCTACAGATACATGCAAAGTCGCCGCGCCGCGCAGAGCCGTTTTTCGCGTTCAACTGCGCAAGCGTCAATCCGTCGCTTTTGGAGAGCCGATTCTTTGGACACGAAAAAGGCGCGTTCACGGGTGCTGATCGCACCGAGCCGGGGCTTTTCGAACTGGCAGACGGCGGAACGCTGTTCCTTGACGAGATCGGCGAACTTCCTCTTGACGCGCAGGGGCTTTTGCTGCGTGTGCTAGAGGGCGGGCGCTTCATGCGCGTCGGCGGCAAGGCGGAAATAAAAACAAATGTCCGCCTTGTGACGGCGACCAATAGGAATCTGCCGCGGATGGTGCGCATGGGGAAGTTCCGCGAAGACCTCTTCATGCGACTCAACGTCGTGCAGCTAAGGGTCCCGTCGCTGAGGGAGCATCTCGACGACGTCGACGACATTGCGGACCACTGGTGGTTCGGACGTTTCAGAAAGCACCTTTCGAAGGAGCAGATTGCCGCGCTTAAAGAATATGACTATCCTGGGAACGTGCGCGAGCTGATGAACCTTCTCGAACGGGCGGCGGTTCTTGACGAGCGCGATTTCGGACGACTGATCGCGAGCCATCGCGCCATGAACGCAGGGCTGGAGGCGGACGATCAGCCGCCGCAGACAGGCGAAGAGATTCCCGACCTTCTCGACGAGGCTGTGCGGCGGCATATCAGACGCATTCTCGGCAAGTACGCGCAGAATGTGACGCGCGCCGCCGCGGCGCTCGGCATATCGCGAACTACATTGAGGAAGTGGCTGTAGCGTGACGCCGGTACACCATCTACGGCAAGGCTGGGCTTGGCGCGGGCGAGGAATGGCGCTCGCCGACCAACGCGCTCGACCGGTTCTTTATGGTCGGGGTGGAGATGGCGGACTGAAGTCCGCCGGACCGATATAGGGCGTGGTGCCCGCTGGGCCACCGCTCCGATATAGGGTGATGGGGGGGCGCCGGACCGATATAGGGCGTGGTGTTGCGCACCCGCTGGGACGATATGGGCGCGGGTGCCTGAATTGTGGTATAATTTCAGCATGTGCATGAGATTGGCAAGAGACGAGGATGGGAAGAGTCGTGGAAGCGCGGCGGATGCGTTGCGTTTCCACAAGTCGCTTCGCAACGCCAACATCAACTATCGCAACGGCTGGTTTTTCGTCACATGGCAGACCGCGCACAACAAGTCGATTTTCGGCGCGATAGTGGGCGACCGCTGCGAACTGAACGAGCTCGGGCGCAGAGTCGAAGAATATTGGCGCGGGATGCCGTCGAAGTACCCTGAACTCGAACTCGACGAGTTTGTCGTGATGCCCAACCATTTCCACGCCATTGTGAGAATAAGGTTCCGTCCGACGAACAAGGAGCACCACCTTGGCTTTCTGTTGGGCCGCTTCAAGGGCGGGACCGGCTACATTTACGGAAAGATGCGCCGTGCCGGAGAGGTCGAAGATATAGGCGAGCATCTTTGGCAGTTCGACTACTGGGACAAAATCGTGACGAGCGAGCAGCAGCTTGCCGCCTATCGCCGCTACATCCGCGACAACCCGAAGAACTGGACGCGAGACAGGTTCGGTGCCGTGACGCAATACTCGCTCGGCAACCTCGATTTGCTCAATGGCCCGAGAATCGCCTTTGTCGCCTCGCACGGCTTCTGGGCGAGCGAGCTGAGGCCTAAATTGATTTGGCGGCGGACGGAAGTCCGCCGCCCCGATATGGAGCAGGGGGCGACGGGACGCCGCGACGATGAGGGTTGCGGCGATATGGCCGGCGGCGGTGACGCGCATGTATCGGTGCGCGGGGCTTCAGCCCCGCCACTCATTTCGACCTTTACGAGCGCACAGGAACGCGAAGCCATGCGCCGTGCGATCGCCAAGGGCCGCTCGATAATTCAGGTCGTTCCCCAGGGTCTGCCGCTAGAGTGCGACCTGTCGCCTGAGCTCCAGGCCGCCCTCAAGGAGGGGCGCGCGCTCTTCATTTCGCCGCAACCGCCCGGCTCGAGCCTCAACAAGAAGGTCGCGACCTGGTGCAATGAATACGTTATTCGCCACGCCGACGAAATATGGACCGGCGACATCGCGCCCAATGGCATGCTTGAGACGATGTTGAAGGCGACGGGCAGGATATAGCGTCGTTAAATTCAGCGGTTTGTTTCTTTCCGTCTGCCGCCAGCGCATTTCCGAATCCATTAAACGGTAAATTCCAGGAATTTACCCCCTTGCGGAGCGTCGGCGAATATGATATAATATGCGCCGTTTTCAACGATGAGCGCCCATAGCTCAACTGGATAGAGTATCAGACTACGAATCTGAGGGTTGCAGGTCCGACTCCTGCTGGGCGCGCCATTTGAAACGCTTGATTGCGGGGTGGAGCAGCATGGTAGCTCGTCAGGCTCATAACCTGAAGGCCGTTGGTTCAAATCCAGCCCCCGCAACCATTTTTTTTTGCCTTGAGCGCTCGCCGATTAAGCCGATGCCGCCGATTTTTGGTAAAATACCTTCTAACGACAACAACGGCCATCTCACATATCACGCAATACACCATACTACCGACATGAATACAGCAGCGAAGAAAACGGCGAAACGCAGGCAAGTGGCGAAAAGCGCGGCCAGGGCCAAGGCTCCGGCGAAAGGCGCGCAAGCGGCGAAGACGTCAGCAGTCCCGGAAATCCCGGATGTGCGCCTCAACAGGAAGAATGTCGTCATCGCGCAATCCGGCGGGCCGACAATGGTAATCAACGCCTCGCTCGTCGGCGCCGTCGAAGTCATGCAGAGCATCCGCGAATTGTACCCCGACTTCAAGTTCGGCAAAATCCTCGGCGCCAAGCACGGCGTCGAAGGCATCCTCAAAAGCGACTATATCGACCTCACCAAACTGCGCGAAAGCACGCTCGCGAAGCTGCTCACGACCCCATCGTCCGCGCTCGGTTCGTGCCGGCACAAGCCGGACGCCGAAGACTGCCGGAAAATCTTCGAGGAGTTCAAGCGCCGCAACGTCGGCTTCTTCTTCTACATAGGCGGCAACGACTCCGCCGACGCCGCCCGCATCGTCGCCGAAGAAGCTGAAAGCGAAGGCTATCCGCTCGTCGTCTACCACATACCGAAGACGATCGACAACGATTTGCGCAGTTGCGACCACACGCCCGGTTTCGGCTCTGCGGCGCGTTTCGTCGCCAGCGCAATACGCGGAGACGACCTGGACAACCGCGCTCTCGGCGGCGTCAAAATCGACGTGATAATGGGGCGCGACGCCGGCTTCCTCACCGCCGCCAGCGCTCTCGCCCGCGCCGCCGAAGACGACGGCCCGCATCTCGTCTACCTCCCGGAAGTCCCCTTCTCGCTCGACAAGTTCGTCAAGGACGTCAACAATGTCGTCAAGCGTCTCGGTCGCTGCGTCGTCGCGGTTTCCGAAGGGATACGCGGCAAGGACGGCGTGCCGATTGGCGCGACGCTCGGCGCGAAGGAGACGGACTCGCACGGCAACGTGCAGATGAGCGGCACGGGAGCGCTCGGCGACTATCTGGCGAAGGCCGTGAAGGCGTCCGGCGTAAAGCGCGTGCGCGCCGACACTTTCGGGTATCTGCAGCGTTCGTTCCCCGGAATGCAGAGCGAAGTGGACGTCGACGAGGCGCGTCACTGCGGCGCGTTCGCCGTGCTTTTCGCGGTCAAGAGCGCGCGCGGCGAGGGCGTGCATTCGAAGGGGACCGTCGGCATCGTCCGCGCTGACGAGACGGTGCGCGGCAAGAAACGCTACGGCGTGGACTACGTCTCGCTGCCCATACGCGACGCCGCCAAATACACGCGCTCGCTGCCGAAGCAATTCATAGCCAAGAGCGGCGTGGACGTCACGCAGGCGTTTCTCGACTACGCCCGCCCGATTGTCGGCGAGTTGCCGGATACGGTGACGCTGTTCTAGCAGGGGAGGCTGACAATGCTAGCGTTGTCGGAAAACCAGCGCAAGACCGTGGCGAGCGGAGCGACAGTGCTGTCGCTCGCGCTCGTCTTCGCTTTCGTGGCGTTCGTGGCCTGGGCCTTGCTCAAGGCCCTGTCGTTCGTGTCGCCGGCGATTATTCCCGTGGTCCTCGGCTTCTTCCTGTCGCTCTTCTTCAAGCCGTATTACAGGCTTTGGACGCGGCTGGTGCGCAACAGGACTTTGGCGCTCGTGCTGATGCTGCTGACGATATTCGTGCCTGCCGGATTTTTCGCGTGGCACGCTGGGTCTGTCATGGTCTCGCAGATAACGAACCTGATACAGCAAGGGCCGGTGCTGGTGGGGAAAGTGACGGAATGGTTCCGCGCCACGTTCCCGAACGCGAGGGCACTACTGGACCAGTTCGGCGTGCCGTACGAAGACTTGGCCGGGCTTTACACCAATTACGGCGGCGCGGCGATGAAGGCCGGCAGCGGTGCGCTCCGCGCTCTCTCGACGCTCGTGACGGCCATCGTCACGATGATATTCTTCGTTTTCTTCCTGATGTCGCCGGCGCGCACAGGCGGCGAAATAGTCAACGAAATGCCTTTCCTCAAGGACGAGACGAAGGCGTTCGTGGCAGAGCAGATAGATGCGTTCGTCGACATCCTGGTGTCGTTCTTCCAGCGCCAGACGGTGATATGCCTGCTGGAAGGCCTGATGTACGGCGGCGGTTTCGCGCTTGTCGGGCTGCCATACGGCTTCATGATTGGCTTCGCGCTGGGCGTCTTGAACCTGATACCGCTGTTCGGTTCGTTCGTGTGCCTGCCGGTGGCGCTGCCGCTGGCGTATTTCGGGCACGACGGTTCGACGCTGCGCGTGCTGCTTGTGCTGGCGGTATGGGCGCTCGGGCAAGTGGCGGACGGCTATTTCATAACGCCGCGCATACAAGGGGGCAAGACGGGTCTCGGCTACGCGGGCGTGATATTCAGCTTTTTCCTGTGGTCGACGGTGCTCGGGCCCGTGCTTGGAATGCTGCTGGCGATTCCGCTTTCCGCGTTCTGCACGGTTCTTTGGCGGGCGCTCAAATCGAAATACATAAAGCCGATAGTGTAGGGTAGCGCCGATGCGGGAGCGGTTGTCGTCGAGGTTCGGTTTTTTGATGCTGGCGGCGGGATGCGCCGTCGGGCTTGGGAACGTGTGGCGCTTCCCGTACGTGGTGGGGCGCAACGGCGGGGCGGCGTTCGTGCTTGTGTATCTGGCGTTTCTTGCGGTGCTGGGATTCCCGCTTCTGGCGGCGGAGCTGGCGATCGGGCGAGCGTCGAAGCGCGGGATAGCGCGAGCGCTCTGGAAGCTGTCGCGCCGGCGCGCCTGGCGCGCCGCCGGTGGCGTCATTTTCGTCGGCAACTTCGTGCTCATGTGCTACTACACCGACGTCGCGGGATGGCTTCTGAAGTATTCGCTGGACTACGCGGCGTCCGGCGCGCCCGTCGCTTTCGGGGCATTGACGGCAGACCGCGCGACGTGCGCGGCCTACATGCTCGCGACGGTGGCCGGCGCGACGGCGGTCTGCCGCGCCGGCGTGGTCAAGGGCGTGGAGCGCGTCACGAAGTTCCTCATGGTCTCGCTCCTCGCGCTGCTGGCCGTCCTGGCCGCGAAAGCCCTCACGCTCCCGGCCGCAGCCGCCGGCGTCCGCTTCTACCTGATGCCCGACTGGCAGCGCTTCATGCTCCATCCCTGGCGGGGCGTCCTCGAAGCGATGGGACAGGCGTTCTTCACGCTCTCGCTCGGCATCGGCTGCATGACGATATTCGGCAGCTACATGGACAAGCGCCGGACGCTGGCGAGCGAGGCGGCCGTGATAATCGCGATAGACACGCTCGTGGCGCTTCTCGCCGGTCTCGTGATATTTCCCGCTTGCATGTCGTACGGCGTCGAGCCGTCCAGCGGCGTCGGTCTCATATTCATCGCGCTTCCTGAAGTTTTCGCGAGGATGCCTGGCGGGCGGCTCTGGGGATGCGCGTTCTTCCTGTTCCTGTCGTTCGCGGCGTTCACGACTATCATAGCGGTATTCGAGTGCCTTATAGGCGGGATATGCGACGAGTTCGCCCGTCGCCGCGGGCGCGGCGGACGCGGCGCGGTCTCGCGCGGCCGCGTCTCCATCGCCGTCGGGCTCGCCGTCGCGGCCGCCTCGCTCCCGTGCGTCCTGCACGAGCGCGTCCTCGCCTGGGAGGATTTCGCCGTCAGCCAGCTCTGGCTCCCGCTCGGCGCCCTCGCGCAGGCCCTTTTCGTCTCCTGGCCGGGCGGCTGGAATTGGAGCGCCTTCCTCGCCGAAGTCAACACCGGCGCCGGCGTACGCTTCCCTCGCTTCCTCCGCGCCCACTTCGCCGTCGCCATCCCCCTTCTCATCGTCGCCGTGCTCCTCGCCGGCATTTTCGGCTCGCTATGATTGTCCTTGGCATAGACACCTCGCTGCGCTCGACGGGCTACGGCGTCGTGGAAGTTTCCGGCAGCCGTCTCGTCGCTCTCGACTGGGGCAACATCCCGAACGCCCGCGACCTGCCGGTCTCCCAATGCGTCCTCAACATACACGCGAAGGTTTCGGCGCTTATTGCGCAGCACTCGCCGGACGTCGCAAGCATCGAGAAGGTAATCTACGGCAAGAACGCGAACACGATGATGGTGCTTGGAGAGGCGCGCGGCGCGGTGCTCGTGGCGGCGGCGGCGGCGAACCTCCCCATATACGAATACGAGCCAAGGCGCGTGAAATCCGCAGTCTGCGGCGTCGGCATGGCGGACAAGTCGCAGGTCCAGCGGATGGTGAAGACGCTCCTCGCGCTGGGCGAGCTGCCGCAGAACGACGCGGCAGACGCGCTTGCGATGGCGATATGCCACGCGCACTCGCGCGGGCCGCTTCTCGGCGGAGGCGAGCGGGTATGAGCGCTGTCGCGACGGTGATTCTCGCCAACGGCGACTTCCCGGCGCCGGGGACCGCGGCTCGCCGCCTGCTCGACGAGGCGCAGCGCGTCGTCGCCTGCGACGGCGCGGCCGACGCCCTGTTCGCCCTCTCCTCGCGCATCCCAGACGCCATAGTCGGCGACCTCGATTCAATCTCCGCTGCGACACGCGACGCCGCACTCGCGCACGGCGTCGAAATCGTCCGCGTCGCCGAGCAGGAGACGAACGACCTCGCAAAGGCCGCCCGCCTCTGCCGCGAACGCTCCTGGTGGCCTCCGCTCATCCTCGGCGCCACCGGAAAACGCGAAGACCACACCATCGCCAACCTGTTTCTCGCGCTCGACCTCGGGCTCGAGACCGTCACGGACCGCGCCCGCTTCGCGCCGGTGCCAGGCGACGGCGACTGGCACTCCTTCGCCGTCGCGCCGGGCGCCGCCGTCTCCATCTTCGCGCCTCATCCGAATACGAGCGTCCGCTCGAAGGGGCTCGAATGGCCGCTCGACGGCGTCGCCCTCGCCAACCTCCACTGCGCCGCGCTCAACCGCGCTACCTCCAGCACCGTTTCCCTCGCCTCGAACCGCCCCGTCCTCGCCTGCCTCAACTTCTGACGCCGCACCGCGCTTCTCTTTTGTCACGCTCGGCGTCTCGCCGTTTCCACTGCCAAACCCTAAACCGAAGCGCCGGAAATATGGTAAAATATATGCCGCTACGCAAAAAGGCAAAAGAACGACATGGAACAGGTTGACAACATCCTAGAAGTACGGGACCTGAAGGTCTATTTCCCAATCAAGAAAGGCGTGCTAGCGCGAACCGTCGGCTACGTCAAGGCGGTCGACGGGGTCAGTTTCGACCTGCGGCGCGGCGAGACGCTGGGCGTAGTAGGCGAGTCCGGCTGCGGCAAGTCCACCACGAGCCGTGCCATACTCATGCTCAACAAGCCGTGCGCCGGCTCAATCAAGCTAGACGGCGTGGACATACTCTCGCTGCGCGGGCGCGAATTGATGGAATACCGCCGCAAGGTGCAGGTGGTCTTCCAGGACCCGAACGCCTCGCTCAATCCGCGCCACACGATACAGGAAATCCTGACGGAGGGAGCGGTGGTGCACGGCCTGTGCAAGAAGGCCGAGCGGCGCGACTTCGCCGCCGCGCTGCTCGAAAGCGTCGGCCTGGGCCCCGAAGTCCTCGACCGCTATCCGCACGAATTCTCCGGCGGCCAGCGCCAGCGCATCTGCATCGCCCGCGCCATCGCCCTCAAGCCGAAACTCCTAATCTGCGACGAAGCCGTCAGCGCACTCGACCTCTCAATCCGCGCCCAGGTCCTCGACCTCCTCGCGGAACTCAAGGCGAAACTTTCACTCTCGCTCCTTTTCATCACCCACGACATCGGCGTCGTCCAGCACGTCGCAGACCGCATCATCGTGATGAACAAGGGCAAAATCGTCGAGTCCGGCACCGTGGACGAAGTGCTGCGCACTCCCAAGGAAGAATACACGCGCTACCTCATGGCCAGCGTGCCCAAGATTGGCAAGCCGCTCGTATAGCGGCGGAAAGCAGCCTCGCCGCGACGGTGAACCTTGTTCGCCGCCGCGGCGTTTCATATTGCAGATACACTACCAAGGAACAAACCATGAAGAACGCTTTCACGCTCATTGAGCTGCTGCTCGTAATCGCGCTCATCGCCATCGTCTCCACGCTGGCAGTCACGAAGGTCGGCGGCGTCCGCGAGGCTTCCGCCAGGAAAATCTCGCTCGCCAACCAGAAGGCCATTGAACGGACCGTGGACTCCTTCCTCGCCAACCACCCAGAAGGCATCTCGAAACTCGACTCCCTCGTGTACGCCACGAGCACCGACTCGCCCGCCTCCGGGGCCGCCGGCTTCGACTTCGATGACGCAAACGGCGTCCTCTACAAGGGACCGAAGGACGACACCACCGACGCGGTGCGCGAGAAGAATTCGGGCATGACGCCCGGGCTCCTCAACGCGCTGTGCGTCTACCGCCTCAGCCAGCCGGAAGTGGTCGCGCTCCAGCGCATCGGCTTCAAATACGTCACGCAGTTCACCGAATACGCCCACGACTACCCTTCGATGAAATACTCCAGCGACACCGGCAACTCAAACGCGGACGGCACGATACCGACGGCGGCGAACGGGCTCGACCCGCTGCTGTCGGCATGCATCGTGCGCACCGTGAAGCCGCAAATGGCCGTGGCCGCCATAACGCCGCTCAACAATCTCGGCCGCCTCATATACCAAGCCTGCGGCTCGGAGCTCGGCGTGACGAACTCCACCTTCACGGGCAACTTCATGACGTCGAAGATTTACGGCGAAGACGTCTCGAAGGCCGAAGTCGCCGCCTCGGGCGGTCCGCTCCTCGCGTTCGGCCTCGGAGACAACGCCTCCATCATCGGCAAGGCCGACGCCGGACTCGACTCCGCCCCGTACGCCTCCTTCGCAAACAGGAAGTTCTATTCCAGATACATCCTCCTGTTCCGCCTCAAAACCATCGGCTCGGGCTCAAACGGGACGATACTGCCCGAATTCGCCGGCGTCATCGACTGCTGCGGGGCTACCGTCCGCGCCGCCCAGGACACCATCAGAAACCTGTAGCGCGCGCGGTCAAATACAGTCGCTCCGCAGACAGTCGCTTCGTTCATAAAGGCAAGGCTCGAACCCTGGGTTTCATCTACCGTCAATCTCCCTTGCAGCCCTATATCCGGGTATAGCCCCTCGCCACACCCGGATATCGTTCCCGCGCCCGAATTTGCGCCGCATATTATAACACATTCGAAACGGCAAGAAACGCCCTTTCCGGGAAAAAACGAAATGAAGCCGGTTTCGTTTTTTTCCGGAAACGCATTAATGTGCGCTGAAAAATTTGGTAGAATAATCCACATGATGAACAAGTGGAGAAAGCATCGCTGCAGGATTGTAGACGCCCTGCATGTTATCGGGGTTTTGGTCGCGCACGGGCCAAAACCCGAATTAATCAGCGAGATTCTGTCGTAATAGTAAATCTGCCTCGTTTCGCTGCAAATTCGAATGAAGGGGCGGCGTTGGAGCATTTGCGGTCTACCATCGTCGCCGCGATTGTCGAAAAGTATTATATTTCGTGCAAAACCGAAGCCAACCTCGCCGGCCTAGTCGAACATTGGTACGAGTTAGTCAAGCCGAGATTTGACTCAAAGGCGCAATTGATGGGACGGGTCAAACGTGCCATTGAACATTGCACAAAAAGCGTCATACCGCCGTTCCGCCAGGCACGGCGCGGCCTTTAATGGTATAATATGCGCAAACCGAGTTTGCACGGAACTAGGAAAGGAGCAAGGCTGATGTCGAGCACGCTGGACAAGATAGCGGCAAACCAGAGCGAATATTCCTGCCAGGTGGAAACCCTTGGCGAATGCAAGATTGATTCGCCGGTGCGCCACCACGAGTTCATCCGCGACGGGGAGAGGATTCTCGTGACGGAGAACGAGATGTACATGAAGTATCTGGAGGGGCGTCTCGGGCACACGCCGACGTTCGAGCGCGCCGGCCCGCGTTCCAAGATATTCCACGCGCCAGCCTGGACGCGGGTGGGCATCGTCACCGCCGGCGGCCTCTGCCCGGGTCTCAACAACGTCATCAAGGGCCTCGTCGAAATCCTCACCTTCGACTACGGCGTGAAGACGATTTTCGGCATCAAGTACGGCTACGCCGGACTTTCGCCGAAATTCAACTACCAGCCGTACATGCTCAATCCTGACGTGGTGGACGTGATACACGAGCTCGGCGGGACGATACTCGGCTCCTCGCGCGGGCAGCAGCCGACCGACGAAATGGTGGACACGCTGGAGCGGATGAACATCAACGTGCTTTTCTGCATCGGCGGGGACGGGTCGCTTCGGTGCGCGCGCGACATAGCCGAGGAGGTCAAGCGGCGCAACCTGAAGATTTCCGTCGTGGGCATTCCAAAGACGATTGACAACGACCTGCAGTTCATCGGGCGCTCGTTCGGGTTCGAGACGGCGGTGGCGGAGGCGGCGGAGGTAATCCGCAACGCGCACGTGGAGGCGAAAGGCACGGCGGGCGGCATCGGCCTCGTCAAGCTCATGGGCCGCGACTCCGGCTTCATCGCCGCCTACGCCTCCATCGCGAACCCGGTCGTCAACTTCTGCCTCGTGCCGGAAAGCCCGTTCACGCTCGACGGCCCGAACGGGCTCTTCGCCGCGCTGGAGAACCGCTTCAAGGCCGGCAAGACGCACGCCGTCATCGTCGTCGCCGAAGGCGCCGGACAGGAAATGTTCAAGGACATGCCGGACGTGCGCGACGCTTCCGGCAACATCTTGAAGAAGGATATCGGCGAATTCCTCAAGCGCGCGCTCGAATGCCACATGAAGTCGCGCAACATCAAGAGTTCCGTCAAGTATTTCGACCCGAGCTACATAATCCGGTCTGTGCCGGCGAAAGGGACGGACGCGATACGGTGCTACATGCTGGCGAGGAACGCGGTGCACGCGGCGATGGCCGGGCGCACCAACTGCGTCGTCGGCAATCTCGGCGAGAGCTACTGCCTCGTGCCAATCAAGCTCGCGACGATAGAGCGCCAGAAGATTTCGCTCAATTCCGACCTTTGGCGTTCGGTGATGGACGCGACGGGCCAGGAATACTACTTCGGTGCGACGCAGCACAAGGCGGGCGAGGCGGCCGACGCGCAGATGGCTCCGTAGACGGCGGATGGACTTCCTGTTCCTAGGCACGGGCACGAGCACTGGCGTGCCGATGATAGGCTGCGAGTGCGCGGTGTGCCGCAGCGGAGACCGTCGCGACCGGCGGCGGCGCTGCGGCGCCCTCCTCACGGCAAGCGACGGCACCGCGCTGCTCATCGACACGCCCCCCGAACTGCGCGAAGCGTGCCTGGAGTTCGGCGTCAAGCGCGTGGACGCGATTGCGCTCACGCACGCCCACATGGACCACGTCGCGGGCTTTGACGACGTGCGGCGCTTCAACACGATAAAGGGGCTGGAGGCGGGGTCGCGCTCCGCCGTGCTGCCGTGCTGGGCGCTCGACGAGACCATTGACCAGATGCACCACATCTTCCCGTACATAAGCGAACAGGCCGGCGCGATGGGGCTCTACCGCCCGCGCATCGAATTCCGCAGCGCCGCGAAAGAGTTCTCCGTGGGCTCGCTCTCCGTGCGCGCCGTCCCCGCACAGCATATGTTCCCTTGCTGCGGCTACCTCTTCGAGGAGCCTTCCGGCGCGCGTCTCGGCTACATGAGCGACACCCACGACCTCGGCGAAGACGCCATTGCCGCATTCCAAGGCGTGGACGTCATGGTTCTCGGCTGCCTCCGCGAACGCGAGCACCCGACCCATCTCTCCCTCGCCGGCGCATTGGAACTCATCGGGCGCATCCGCCCGCGACGCGCCTTCTTCACGCACCTCTGCCACGACCTCTCCCACGAACAGTGGATTGAACGCCTGCGCGGAACAGTCTGCCAGCCGGCCTTCGACGGCCTCGAACTACACATACCCTGAACCTCTCATGAAACAAGCGACCTCTACGCTCCTCCGACACTTCCTCTGCGCAGCAGCAGCGCTCGCCGCCGCCGCCGCTTTCCGCGCCGCCGCCGCCACAAGCGACATCAACGTCAACCTCAAACTCGACGCCGTGGACTACGTCTCCGGCGAGAGAGTCCGCGCCGTCATCGAAGTGCAGAACATCACGCCGGACACCATCAGCGTCGGCTTCCCTGACTCCAAGGACAAGCTGTTCGTCGAAATCTTCAAGGCGTCGAACATGGAGCAGCTTTCCGACATCGGCAAGCGCGGCTACACGGCGAGATTCCGCCTGAGGGCGAACAGCCGCAAACGACTGGAGACGCACCTCGGCGACCACTACGCGCTCGACGTCCCGCGACGCTACCTCGCCAGACCCGTCCTCATCCACGACGGCAACCGCTACGTCGGCGACTACCGCGCTTTCGACATCGTGCCCGGCATGGCCATCACGGAGGCGATGCAGACTTTCGCGAACAAGCCTGGTCTTTCGCGCGAGTTCGAGCTTGTCCACTGGACGCGCGGCGGCAAGGAGCACCTGTTCCTGAAATCGCGCGACGAGGGCCCGGCCCCGCGCAAGTGGGAAACGTACGACCTCGGCAACCTCGTCAGGGTCAAAAAGCCCGTCATCGCCATACAGCCAGGCGGAAAGGTCTTCGTAATGCACCGCTTCGACCCGGACAATTTCGTGCAGAGCGAGTTCTGGTCGATGCCGGAGATGCTGTACTTCAAGGACCGCAGTCTGGTCGAAGACCCTGAAACGGCCGGACAATCCCGCGTGAAGGAAATGTACGAAGGGGCGGGCGGCGTCAAGCCAATCGACAGACCCTGGTGGAAATTCTGGTAGTACAAGGCGTGGAGCGAGAGTGAAGATACTTGGCATAGAGACAAGCTGCGACGAGACAGCGGCGGCCGTGGTGGAGGATGGCGCGAAAGTCCTCTCGAACGTGGTGTACACGCAAATTCCGCTTCACCGCCCATACGGCGGGGTCGTGCCGGAAATCGCGTCGCGGGCGCACGTCGAAAAGATAACGGAAGTGGTGGAGGCCGCGCTCGAGGGGGCCGGCGGCGCCGGAGAAATAGACGCGGTGGCCGTGACATACGGGCCCGGGCTCGCACCGGCGCTTCTCGTCGGGCTAAACGCAGCCAAGGGGCTTGCGATGTCGCTGGGCGTCGATTTGATTCCCGTAAACCACATCGAGGCGCACTTGCACACGCCGTTTCTGCGGGAGGCTCCGTTCGACGGCGAGCCGCCTGACCCGCGCGACTTCATGCCGGCTTTGGGGCTGGCGGTCTCCGGCGGCCACACCAACTGGATTGACATGCCGCGCTACGGCGAATACGAGACTATCGGCCAGACGCTGGACGACGCGGCGGGCGAAGCGTTCGACAAGGCGGCCAAGCTTCTCGGGCTCGGCTATCCGGGAGGGCCGGTAGTGGACCGCATCGCGAAGGAATGGCTCGCCGGGGAGCGTGCGGGCGGGATGGTTGCGTTTCCGCAGGGGAGGCCGCGTGAAGGGGTAAGCGCCCTCGCCGGGCTGCCGGCCGATTTGTGCGTTTCGTTTTCAGGGCTCAAGACCGCCCTTCTGCGCCATGTCGAGCAGCACGGCGGCGCCGCCGCGCTCGCCCAAGCCGGCGAAATCCCGCGCATCGTCGCCTCATACCAGGAAGCAATCGTCAAGGCTATTGCCGACCGCACGGCGAGAGCGCTCGCCCGCCGGCCGCGCAAGGCCCTGATTGTCGGCGGCGGCGTCTCGCTCAACAGCCGCCTCCGCGCCGAACTCGCCAAGGTCGCCGCCGATGCCGGCGTCGCTCTCCTAACCGCCAAGCCGAAATTCTGCGGCGACAACGGCGCCATGATTGCCGCTCTGGCATTCTACAGGCGAGCAATCCGGCCGCAGGACGCTTTGAAGCTGGACGTCGCGCCCTCTCTTGAAATATAGCCACCAAAACGAGGCAACCGCAGAATGACAATAATATACCAAGGCAAAAAGACGGAGACGAGCGCCGCCAACGTCGCCGAATTCCTGGCGTCGGCCGGCGTCGGCCCCAGTGCCGTCGTCGAATACAACGGCGAAATCCTCTCGTCTCGCGACGAGGCCGCCGGCGTCGCGCTCGCCGAAGGCGCAGAACTCAACGCTTTCCAAATCGTTTCCGGCGGCTGAAACAAGCCACGCCGCGCAAAAAAGAAAGGACAGCGATAAAATGTCCGCAAATCCATATCTTACAAGCGAAGAGAGACGGCTTCTGGAAAGCGCGTGCGTCGGCATCGCCGGCGCGGGAGGGCTCGGTTCCAACTGCGCCGCGCATCTCGTGCGCGCCGGAGTCAGACGCTTCGTCATCGCCGACTTCGACACCGTAAGCGAATCCAACCTCAACAGGCAGTTCTACTTCCGCGACCAAATCGGCCGCAAGAAAGTCGAGGCGCTAGCCGAAAACCTGCGCCGCATCGAACCGGGGCTGGACCTCGACCTGCGCGACACGCGCCTCGACGAGAACAACGCGGACTGGACGTTCTCCGGCTGCCAGGTCATCGTCGAAGCGCTCGATTCGGCCTGCGCGAAATCGATGCTCCTCCACGCGCTGCTGCCGCTCGGCAAGCCTGTCGTCGCCGCGAGCGGTCTTGCCGGCTGGGGACGCTCGCGCGACATCGGGCTCAGGCGCATCGGCAAGAACCTCATTCTCGTCGGGGACACGTCGAGCGACGTCGCCGGCGGTCTCGCGCCGCAAAGCCCGCGTGTCGGCATCGCCGCCGCCATGGAGGCCAACGCCGTCGTCGCCACCATACTCGGAAAGGAACTCTGATGCCAAATAGCCCGACACGCGAAGAACTGCTCGACTTGCTGAAGCCGGAGCGCCGCGACGAATTGCGCCGCCGCGCCCGCGAAACAACGCTCATTTGCGCCGAGCGGCGTTTCGACTTCTGCTCCATCATCAACGCCAGGTGCGGACGCTGCACTGAAGACTGCAAATGGTGCGCACAGTCCGCTCATTGGCGCACCGATTGCGAGACGTTCGGCTGGGTCGGGACTCAGGCGTGCGTCAAGGCGGCGAAGGAAGCGCTGGCGAACGGCGCCGACCGCATCGGCATCGTCACTTCCGGCAGGACGCTTTCCGGTGAGGATGTCGAGCGCGTATGCGAGGCGCTGCGGGCGATGCGCTCGGCGGCGCCGGGTCTCGGGCTATGCGCGTCGCTGGGGCTCCTGGACGAAGAAAGCCTCGCGCGCCTGAAAGAGGCCGGTCTCGAGCGCATTCACTGCAACCTGGAGGCTGCCCCGTCGCTTTTCGCGTCGCTCTGCACGACCCACACGACCGCCGACAAGCTCAATACCTTGCGCGCCGCGAAACGCCTCGGCTACAAAATCTGCTGCGGCGGCATAATCGGCATGGGCGAGACGGACGAGCAACTCGTGGAATTCGCCCTCGCGCTCGCAGAAATCGCGCCAGACTCCATTCCCGTGAACGTCCTGCACCCGATTCCCGGCACGCCGCTAGCCGAACGCGGCATCCTCGACCCGGAGCGCGTTATCGATTCGGTCGCCGTCATACGACTCGCGAATCCGTCCACGCCGCTCCGCTTCGCCGGCGGCAGACGCGACATGAGCGACGAGACTGCGGCGCGGTGCATCGAAGTCGGCATCACAGCCGGCATCGCCGGCCCCCTCCTGACGACGCCAGGCGCCGATTTCGACGACGACCGCGAACTCGCCAGACGCGCCGGACTCGCCGTCGGCGCTCCACGCTAGCTCCGCTGAACTGCGACGTCCGCCCTGGGCGCCCGCCCCTTCAGTCAGGCAGCACACGCCGGAATATGGTAAAATATCCGCCCTATGGCAAAGACAGAGTATGGAGCGGAAGCGATAAAGACCCTCGACCCGGTGACGCACATCCGGCTGAGGCCCGGCATGTATGTGGGCGAACCGGGCACGGGCGCAATGTACCACGACTGCATCTACATCCTCATGA
>CAMZET010000003.1 GCA_947305825.1 uncultured Verrucomicrobiota bacterium | reverse complement strand
GACCAGGATTTGCTGAACTGCACGATGGAGCCGGGCGAGGCGGGGATGCTGCCGCCGTGCTGGGACGTCATCGTCCCGTCGCCGGGAGTCCTGCCGCGCTGCGTGCTGCACATCACGGGCGTCGGACGCTGCTTCAAGGCGCCGTACGAGGGGAAGATTGCGCAGTACCTGTATTGGGAGAGCATCGGGCGCGGAACGCCTTTCAAGGCGCCCTGGGCGCCACCGTTCTATGTGCGCGACTGGATGATTCGCCTCGCGCTGCCGTTCGCACGGCTGCCGCTCCGCTTCCGCATCCGCCGCAACCTCGCCTGGCGCTGGTTCGTCCGCCGCGAGGTGCGGTCTGCGCGTTCAGAACGCCGGCGGGGAAATATGGTATAATATGTGACAAACCGTTTTTCAAGCAGAAAGGAACACGAAATGGGCGCAGAGAACAATGCGGTATCGGCAAGCGTGAAACGCTATGCCAAGTATCTGATGGTGATGGCGGGCCTCGGCGGCCTCCTCTACGGCATTGACGTCGGCGTGATTGCCGCCGCGCTGCCCTACATCGAGAAGACGAGCAACTACACGAGCGGCCAGCTCTCGTTCGTAGTTAGCGCGGTGCTGCTCGGCTCCGTCCTTTCGTCGCTGTTCGCCGGCGCTCTCGCCGAATGGCTCGGCCGCAAGAAAGTCATACTCCTCTCCGCGCTGTGCTTCACGCTGTCGATTCCGATTATCTGCGCGAGCGTGCTGTTCTCGAACGGTTTCGCGTGCCTGACGCTGGGCCGCATTCTTCAGGGAGCTTCCGCCGGCCTCGTCGGCGTCGTGGTGCCGATGTATCTCGCCGAATGCCTTGACGCCGACTCGCGCGGCAAGGGAACGGGAATGTTCCAGCTGCTGCTGACTATCGGTCTCGTGTTCGCGGCGCTCGTCGGCCTCGTCGTCACGTATCTCGTGGGGGCTTCGGACGACATGACCGTGTCGGCGGCGTCGAAGACGGCGGCGTGGCAGACCATCTTCTGGTGCTCGGCGGTGCCCGGTCTCATCCTGTTCTTCGGCGCGTTCCGCCTGAAGGAGTCGGCCCGCTGGCTCTACAGGCGCGGCCGCAAGGAAGAGGCCCTCGCGTCCCTCGCCGCCAACAACGGCATGGAGAAGGCGACGGCGATCCTCGCCGAAATGGTGAAGGCGGACGAAGAGGCGGCGGAAGAGAAGAAGCGCAACGCCGCCGCCACCGACTCGCTCTTCCAGCGCAAATACGTCATTCCGTTCGTGCTCGCCGTGGTCGTGCTCGCCTGCACTCAGGCGACAGGCGTCAATTCGGCGCTCAACTATTCGGTGAAGATTTTCCAGGAAGCCGGTTTCCAGGGCGAGTTCGCCAACTGGGCCGACCTCGGCTTCAAGATTGTCAATGTCGTCATGACGCTCGTCGCCGTGACGCTGGTGGACAAGAAGGGGCGGACGTTCCTGCTCAAGCTCGGCACGAGCGGCATCATCGTCGGACTCTCGATTGTGGGCGCGACGTTCCTCGCGCTGCATCGCGGCTGGGCGCAGGCCGGGATGTGCACCGGACTCACCGTCATGGTCGGCTTCGTGATTTTCATGGCGTTCTACGCGGTCGGTCCCGGCGTTTGCGTGTGGCTCGCGCTTTCCGAACTCATGCCGAACCGCATCCGCGCCAACGGAATGTCCATCGCGCTTCTCATCAACCAGGGCGTTTCGACGACGATTGCGTCGGCGTTCCTGCCTTGGGCGAACCGCTTCGGCTACGAGAGCATCTTCTTCTCGCTGGCGGGCTTCACGGTGATTTACCTCATCACTGCGGCGTTCTTCATGCCTGAGACGAAGGGCAGGACGCTCGAGGAAATCGAGCGCTACTTCTCCACGGGGAAGATGGACTAGCGAAATGGGCGCTGCCGGGAAGCGAGGCTTCTGGGTTGCGCTCTTGGCGGCGGTCGCGTTTGCGGTCGCCGCTTGGGCAGTGTTTCGGCTTGGCGGCCAGGAGCAGGAGGAAGACCGGCGAGCAAGCTCGCCGGCACAGGCGAGCGAGTCGGAACGCGCCGCCGCGCCCGCAAATGCCGCCGTGCCCGCAAATGCCGCCGCCGCGCCTGTCAGTGCCGGCGGGCTTGCCCGCCGGTCAAAAACCTCCGCCAAACGCAAGGAAGCGGAGAAACGCCGCACCGCCGAAGCCGCCGCAGAAGCCGCCGCCAAACGCGCTCAACTCTCGCCGGCGGAGCAGCAGCTCGTCGACAAGATAGAGGATGCCGTGGACGCCGAATCCCTGTCGGCCCTGCTCGCGCTCGCGCCGAAGGCCGAGGCGGCGAAACCGGCCGTCCGCGTCTCCTATGTCGAGGCGCTTGGCTGGTTCGGCCGCAAGGCTTTGCCGGAAATGACGCCGTTTCTGGCGGACTCCGACCAGGAAGTGCGCGATACCGCCGTGAGCGAATGGACGCAGGCCTTGGACGAAATAGAGGACGATGCGCGGCGCCTGGCGATTGCCGAAAGGGCGTTCATGGTGGTTTCCGACGAGGACGTGCTGGAAAGCATTTCCGGCGCGTATCTCGGCATCGACGACGAAAGCCTCGCAGTCGCCTCGCTCGCGAAAATAATCGCGGCGGACTGCCCGGCTGAAGCGCGCGAAAAGGCCAAGGAGACGTATAATTTCGTCACCGGCGACGAGTGGACGGGTGCCGCCGCAGCCGAAGAATGGATTTCTCAATACAAACGAGAGAACGAAGAAGACCAGGAACACAACGACATATACGACAACCAAGATGAAGAAAGCGAAGACCAAGATGAATAACACGACTACCAAAGCAATCGCAATCGCTGCAGCGGCGCTCGCCGCGACCGCCGCCATGCCTCTCAATGCCGAACTCGCGCTCGTGCCGGCGCCGCAGAAGCTCACCGAGCTTTCAGCGCCCGCTTTCGCCGCCAACAACCTCGGCGAAGTCAAGGCCGCCATCGACTACACGAAAGACGACGCCATCGCGCCGGAAGGGTACCGCCTTTCCGTTTCCAAGGACGGCATCAAGGTCGCAAGTTCCGACGAGGCCGGCCGCTTCTACGCTTTCCAGACTTTGCGCCAGCTTTCGCGCAAGACGGAGGGCGGCATCGAAATCCCCGCCGTCGAAATTGAAGACGCTCCGCGCTTCCGCTGGCGCGGCGTGCTTTGGGACGACTGCCGCCACTTCTTCGGCAAGGAAGCGCTCATGAAGTGCCTCGACGCGATGGCCTACCACAAGCTCAACATGCTTCATTGGGTCCTGACGCAAGACCAGGGCTGGCGCATCGAAATCAAGAAGTATCCGCGCCTGACGACGGTCGCGGCAGTTCGTCCCGGCAGCCCGAAGCCGGTGTGCCTCAACACGCCCGGCGCCGGCGGCTGGCAGAACAACAACATCCCATACGGCCCTTATTTCTATTCGCAGGACGACATACGCGAAATAGTCAAGTACGCCGCCGAGCGCCACATCACCATCATGCCGGAGATTGAATTCCCCGGCCATGCCATCGCCGCCATAGCCGCATATCCCGAACTCGGCTGCACCGGCGAACAGCTCGAGCCTTGGTGGCGCTGGGGCGTAAGCGAGCACATCTACTGCGGCGGCAGCGACAAGGTAATCAAATACCTGGAAGACGTGTTCGACGAAGTATGCGAACTCTTCCCCGGCCCGGTCATCCATATTGGCGGCGACGAGGCTCCGAAGAACATCTGGAAGACTTGCCCGAAGTGCCAGGCGCGCATCAAGGAACTCGGCCTTGCCGGCGAAGAAGGGCTCCAGGGCTGGATGACCGACCACTTCACTCGCTACCTCGCCGCGAAGGGCAAGCGAGCGATTGGCTGGGACGAGATTCTCGACGGCGAGCCGGGAACGGACACGATTGTCATGTCGTGGCGCGGAACGCAAGGCGGAATCAAGGCCGCCGCGCGCGGCAACGACGTCGTCATGACGCCTGTCGACCCGTGCTACCTCGACAATCCGCAGGGACTCTCCACCGACCCTTATGAATACATCAACTACGGTTTCGTCGATACCCTGGACCGCGTCTACGCCTTCAATCCGACGGCCGGCATTCCCGAAGAGCAGCAGTTCCACATTCTCGGCGGCCAGGGCAACAACTGGACCGAATACACGTGGAACCACAGCGAATACGAGTGGAAGATTTGGCCACGCATGAGCGCACTTGCCGAATGCTTCTGGACCAAGCCGGAGCGCAAGGACTGGGACTCGTTCAAGGCCCGCATCACGGCGCTGCGTCCGCGCCTTGTGAACGAGCTCAAGCTCAACTGCGCGCCGATTGAATAGCGCGTTCGGCGCAGAGGACAATCGTGGAAACGATTGCAGCGATAGCGACGGCGCCCGGCAGAGCCGGAGTCGCCGTCGTTCGCGTATCCGGGGACGAGGCGTTCGCGGTGCACGAGCGTCTCGCTGGCCGCGCAGCCGAGCCGGGCCGCATCCGCGCATTGCGCGTCTGCGGCGAAGAATGCGTCGTGCTCGCGTTCAAGGGGCCGCGCTCGTACACGGGCGAGGACGTGGTGGAAATACAGTGCCACGGCGGCATTGTCGCGCCGCGACGGATTCTCGACGCCTGTTTTTCGGCGGGCGCGAGGCTCGCCGGGCGCGGCGAATTCACGCGACGCGCTTTCCTCAACGGCCGCATCACCTTCGAGCAGGCGCAGGCCGTCATCGACCTCATCGATGCCAAGACCGACCGCGCCGCAGAAGCGGCGCTCTCTGGACTCGCCAACGCCCGCTCGCGCGACCTCGCCGGCGTCTACGACGCGATTCTCGACATATCGTCGGTCGTCGAGCATGCGCTGGACGTCGACGAGGAGGAGCTTCCGGCGGCGTTCATGGGCGATGTCGAAAGCCGTTTGGCGGAGCTAGGGGCGAAAATCGGCGCGGCGCTGCGGCGAGCGCGTGAAGGGGAGATATTGCGCGAAGGGGCGCTGGTCGTCCTGGCCGGGGAGCCCAACGCCGGGAAATCATCGCTTTTCAACGCGCTCGTGGGCGATGCGCGCGCCATCGTCTCGCCGGCGGCCGGCACGACACGCGACGCGATAGAGGTCTGGCTCGACATAGGCGGCTGGCCTGTTCGTCTCGTAGATACCGCCGGGCTGCGCGACACCGGCGACGCCGTGGAGGCGGAGGGAGTCGCGAGGGCGAAAGGGCGCGTCGCGGCGGCAGACGTCGTGCTGGCTCTCGCGGAGGGCGATTTGCCTCCGCCGCTGCATCCTTGGCGCAAGACGCTGCGTGTGCGTTCGAAATGCGACATTCCCGGCGCTTCCGGCGCGGGCTCGCTTCCCGGCGCGATAGCCGTCTCCGCCGTCACGGGCGAAGGGCTGGACGAATTGCGCCTGGCGTTGGCAGCCGCGCTTGACGGCATCGCGGGCGAGCGCGACTGTGAAGATGGCGGCGGGGAAGACTCTAAACTCGCCGTCGCGGCGCTCCGTCGCGCCGCCGCCGCCGTCGACGACGCCTCGCGCTGCGCCGGCGACCTCGTCCTCGCCGGAAATTGTCTCGCGAAAGCCGCTTCCGCCATCGCCGCCGTCACCGGCGCCGAATATTCCGCAGATTTGCTGGACCGCCTTTTCTCTCGCTTTTGCGTCGGCAAGTAGCCGCCGCTCTTCGCCAATTAACACGCCTTTGGCGAAATATGGTAAAATATCAAGCCGCATCGACAAGTAGGAACAAAGAAAGTCATGACAAAGAGCAAGATTGCCGCTTCGCGGCTCCTTGATGTTGTTGTCGCGTCCGCGCTCGGCGCGGTTGCGCTTGTTTTGTATTTCGCTTCGATGGCGAACTACGCTTTCCCGGGCGAAAGTGCGCACCTCATGGCCGTGTGGCGCGGGCTGGACATCGCTTCCGAGACGCAATATCCGCTCATGGGCTGGTTCGTGCGGCTGTTTGGAGTCGGGAATGGTCTGTTTCCCGTGCTTGGTGCGCTGGGCGTTGTGCTGTTCTATTTCGTGACGTCGACGTTTCTGCGCTTGCGGATGGAGGAGCTGGAAGGCGGTGAAGCGAGGCGGCGTGCGATAGCGTCGTGCGTGGCGCTCGCCGGCGGCGTCGTGCTCATGTGTTCGCCGGCGTATCGCGAGGCGTCTACGCATCTTGAGCCGCGAATGTTCGCGTTCGTGTGGGCGATGCTGACGCTGTTCGTGTTGCGGGCGTGTTCGCTCGTGCCGACGGTGGCGTCGGCGGTGGTCGCGCTCGCGGCCGGCGTGATGGCCGGTTTCGGCCTTTGCGACTCGCCTCTGTTCCTGGCGGCGCTGCCGCTGTTCCTGGCGGCGGCGTGGGTGACGGAACGCCGCGCCGGCCGCGCCCCGTGGCTGGCTATGTCCCTCTTCGTCCTCGCCTTCCTGCTGGCGGCGATAATCTTCGCACTCGTCGTGTCCGAGGACTTCCCGGAATTCGCACGGCAGATGACCGGCGCGTTCGCGGGCTATTTCAAGCGCGACGGCTGGCTGTTCGTCGTGCTGTTCGCGACCGTGCCGTTCGCGCTCGCGCTGTTTTCGAGCGGGAGGTCGCTGCGCGGCGCGCGCGCTTCGCTCGCAGGCATCCTTTTCCACGTCGCCCTTGCATTCGTCGCGATTCTCGCAATCGCCACGCCGCTTTCTCCGGCGGAACTAATGGAGCCTTACGCCATCCTGCCCGTCGTCCCCAGCGCATTCGCGGCTTTCTCGTTCGCGTATCTCGCCGCTTTCTGGTTCCTGCAGTCCCGCGAAATACCGATTCCCGACAATCTCAAAGGGCCTGACGCCTTCGCGGCGGGCATAGGCCGCGTCACGTCGTTCGCCTTCGGCGGCATCCTCGCTTTCGTCGCCGTGTTCTCGACGATATTCAACCTTTTCGACTTCGAGAAGAATCGCGGCGCGTTCGCTGACCGCGTCGCCGAGAAGGCCCTCGCCGATTTGGGCGACAGGAAGTGGTTCATCACCGACGGCATAATCGACGACCATCTGCTGCTGGCGGCGGAACGTCTCGGCAAGGACGTGCAGCTCGTGTCGCTGAAGCGCGACCTGGACGACGATTACCTGAAGCGGCTCGGCGAGATTGTCAAGGAAGCCGGGCTTGGCGGCGAGCGCAACCAGGATTTGACGCTGGCGCTCACGCTCGGCGTGCTGCCGTTCGTCCAGGAATGGTTCATGATTTCGCCCGACGTGGCGCGGACTAACGCCGTCGTGTGGGGCGCGGCCGACCTCTGGTACGGGTCCGGCATCAATCCCGTGCCGGAGTTCCTGTTCTTCGGCGCGGAGCCGGAGAAGGGCGATGCCGTCGATTTCCGCAGCGACTGGAAGGCGTTTTCGGAACTCCTCTACGCGCCGGAACAAGAAGGCGACAGGGTTTGGGGGTCGTACCGCCTCGCCCGCAACAAGAATCCAATCGAACGCATGAGGCTGGACCTCCGCCGCCATCTGGGCCTTGTCGCCAACAATCGCGGCGTGTGGCTGCTGGATTCGCGCCGCCCCGCAGAGGCGTTCGACATGTTCGAACTCGTCCTGGCCGAAATCGACAACGACAACATCAGCGCCTTGTTCAACGAATTCGAGCTTGCGCGCACTGGCGAGGCGCACGCCGCCGCGAAGAAGAAGGCCCTCGAGGCGCGTCTCATTTCGATAAAGGACGACAAGGACCGCCGCTACCGCCTCTGGGCCCTCAACAACTACTACGGCTACATACGTTCGCCCGAGATTTTCGTGCGCCTCGGCTTCAACTGGGCGCGTTCCGGGCGTCCCGGCGAAGCGTTGCAGCAAATCCGCCGCGCAATCGATTTCGTGCCGTCAGAACGCCGCTCGTCGCTGATGAACATGATGGCGTCCATCTACGCCAGCGGCGACGAACGCGACAAGAGCCGCTCCATCTACGAGAACGTGCTGGCGGGCGACCCGGAAAACCACGACGCGTTCCTAGGCCTCATGCGCGTCGAAATGATGGAGGGCAACAACGAGAAGGCGATGGAGTATCTGGCGCGCGCGAACGAACTCGCCGGCGACGACCCGCGAGCCAACATCGAACGCGCCATGCTCCACATGATGCGCAACGAACTCGACCAGGCTAAGGCGCTCCTCAAAAAGGCCACCGACGCCGACAACTCCAACCTCCAGGCCTGGAGTTTCCTCGCCGCCGTCACCATCCAGCAAATCGACAACGCGAAGGATGCCCGCGTCCGCGCCGCCCTCATGAAGGAGCTCGAAAACGAAATTCTCGCGACAATGGAGAAGCAGGCGCGCGACCCCTCCGACTATTACGTGCAGACCACGCGCGCTTTCCTCCTGCTCCGCAAGGGCCAGGAATACCGCGAGTCCGCCCGCGACGCTTTCGTCGCCGCTTCTCGCGGCAGGCCGGACATTTCCGCCACGAGCGACATGATTCTCGGGCTCGACATATCGCTCAACGACACGGTGGACGCAGAGCGGCACGCCCGCGACGTCCTGCGCCGCAACAGCCGCTCCCCGCTCGCCAATTACGTCATGGGGTCTCTCGCCCTCCAGCGCGGCGAATACGTGCAGGCCGAGGCTTTCCTCCGCCGCAGCGTTGACTCTCCGAAGCCGGTCGTCCTCGCGCTCAACGACCTCGCCGAAGTCCTGCGCCGTTCGGGTAATCTCGAGGAAGCGGAACACTACGCCCGGAAGGCGGTCGTGACCGACCCCAATCTCTACGTCGCGTGGGACACTCTCGGCACGATAATCCTGGAGCGCAAGGGTTCGCTCGACGAGGCGGAGGAATGCATCAAGAAAGCGTGCGATCTGTCGCGCACGAAGGACGGCAAGGAAGCGGACGTGAGAATGCTCATCACGCTTGCGAGGGTTCAGCTGGCCCGTGGCGACCGTCCACGCGGCAAGGGAACCTTGCGCAAGGTGCTTTCGCGCATAGACGAGCTCTCGGAGTTCGAGCGCAAGGAATTCGAGGAGCTTCGCAAGAGTGGTAGGTAGTCTCCTTCTGGCGGCCGCATTCCAGGTCGGCCCTTTCTACGAGCAGAAGCCCGGATACGTTGCCGTCCGCCCTGCGGTCGCGGTCGAGGATGGCGTGACCGACGTGCTGTGGCCGGTTTTCACCAGCCACCGCGACTGGTGGCGCTTCTGCTACATAGTGAATTACCAGGACACGGCGGCGGAGCGCGGTTCGCGGGATGTCCCGGAGTCCGGCGACTACCAGTTTTCCGTGGTTCCGTTGTGGTTCAACGGCCGCAGCGGCGGCGACTTCTATTGGGGGCTGTTCCCGCTTTGGGGCCACCATCCGCATCTGGCGATGATGTGGGACGTCGATTTCGCGCTCTGGCCGCTTTACACGCACTACCGCATGCCGCGCCGCCGGGAATGGATGGATTCGTATTCCATACTTTTCCCGTTCTTCTCGTGGCGGACGGACGGCTCGTGGAGCGTCTGGCCGCTCTACGGCGTGAACCACCAGCGCGAGTCGGACCACCGCTACGTGCTGTGGCCGGTGGCGACGTGGGCTTCCTACCGCGAAGACCGCGACACGGCCGGCGAGGGCTGGTCGTGGATGCTGTGGCCCTTGTACGGCCAGGTGAGGCGCGAGCGCGAATCGCAAGACATGTTCATTCCGCCGTTCTTTTCGTATGCGCGGACTTTCGGACGCTCGCGCTCCACGCGCATTCGCTGTCCGTGGCCTTTCTTCGAGTACGAGGCGACGCCGATGCGCCGGCGGTTGAGCCTCTGGCCGCTGTACGAACGCAGCGTGAACATCGACTTCGCCCACGGGCGCGAAGAGTCCACCGTGACGCGCTTCGGCTGGAAGCTTGTCGAAATATACGACGACGAAGTGCGCGTGTTTCCGTTTATCGCGACGGGGCGTAACCACCACCGCGTCTGGCCGTTCTGGGAAGCGGAGGAAACGAAGCAAGGCTTCACCGAGTCGCGGGTCCTGGCGCTGTTTCCGATTCGCTGGGTTCCGGCGGTAGACCGGAACTGGAGCAAATTCTGGACGTTCTACGAAGCTAGGTCGTGCCCGCTATACACAGACCATTCGCTTCTGTGGGGCATAATCCGCTGGCGGACGTGGAAATGAGCGGATTTCTCGATCGATTGGCGCAGCGGCGTCGCTTCGGCATTCGCCCGGGGCTGGAGACGATGCGCTTGCTGCTTGGCGCGCTTGGCAATCCGGAGCGCGGCCTTCGGGTCGTCCACGTCGCGGGGACGAACGGGAAGGGGGCGGTGGCGGCGACGCTGGACGCCGCGTTGCGGTCGTGTTCGTATCGCGTGGCTCGCTACACGTCGCCGCACCTTTTGCGGCTAGCGGAGCGTTTCTGCGTGGGCGGCGAGCCGATGGATGACGCGCTTTTGGAGGACGCCGCGTCGCGCGTGGAGGCCGCGCTTTCATCGTCCGCTCTCGCCGGCGCCGGTGTCGAGGCGACGTTCTTCGAGGCTCTGACGGCGATGGCGTTCGTCGCGTTCGCCGACGCGCGCGTCGACGTGGCCGTCATGGAGGCGGGTCTTGGCGGGCGGCTCGACGCGACGAACGTCTGCGAGCCGGTTCTTTGCGTCATAACCCGCATCGGGCTGGACCACTGCGAGTTGCTGGGCGCGACGCCGGAAGCGATAGCGGCCGAGAAGGCCGGAATCGTGAAGCGCGGTGCGCCAATCGTGCTTGGCCGGAACGCCGCCGGCGTGCGCGAAGTCGTGCGCGGCGTTGCGGCGGAGCGCGGTGCACCGTTCTTCTACGCGCCGGACATCGCGGGTGAAACGGACGTGCCGCGAGACTTCCCGCTGCGAGGGGCGTTCAACCGCGAGAACTGCGTCACGGCGCTCGCCGCTCTCGATGTCCTCAAGCGAGATACAGGATTCCCGCTCGGCGGCTTCAGCCTCGCCGGCGTTTCGTGGCCGGGACGCTTCCAGCGCATCGGGCGCTTCCTCGTGGACGGAGCGCACAATCCGCCTGCAGCCGCCGCGCTCGCCGCCGCGCTCGCCGAAGAACTCCGTCCCGGCGAAAAGGTCGATTTGATAGCGGGCTTCTGTTCCGACAAGGACCGGGTGGCCGTCCTTCGTCTCCTTGCGCCGTTCTGTTCTCGCGCTTTTGCGGTGCGTACGCAAAATCCGCGCTCGGTCGCGCCGGAGACGCTGGCGGAGGAAATGCGTTCGGCGGGGATGGCGGCGGAAGCCGCCGCGACGCTTGGCGAGGCGATGGCGCGGGCGGCGGCCGGGCCGGAGCGCACCATACTCGTCTGCGGTTCGCTGTTCCTCGCCGGTGAAGCGCTCGCCGCGCTCGGCGCGTACGAAAACGCGCCGAGCGCGCTCGAGCCGGCGGAACTCCCGTGACGCGGCGCGGCGTACGCGCCCCGCGTCAAGAGCGCCAGGTCTTCAGATATTCCTTCACCGACCTCTTTGTCGGCACGAACGTCGAAGAGGTTTGCCCGCTAGCGCTCTGGAACGACGACGCCACGACGCGGGAACTCCCGTAGCCGCCGTTGCCGTAGCCGCCGCCGTTGCCGTAGCCGCCGCCGTTGCCGTAGCCGCGACTTGAACTGTAGCCGCCGCCGTCGTAGCCGCTGGAGAACGAGCGGCGGACGTCGACGAGGTCGCGCGGGATTTCCTTAAGGAAGGGCGATGGCCCGATGGGAAATTCTCCGCCCTCCGGGGAGCGACGCACCATCGGCGAGAGAAGCGACAGGCGGTCTTTCGCCCGCGTGACCACGACGTAGAACAGCCGCCTCTCTTCGTCCAGGCGGTTGTCTTCCTGCGACCGCGCGCTGGGAAACATTCCTTCGCACATCCAAGGCACGATGACTACTGGCCACTCCATTCCCTTGGCCTGATGGACGGTCGAAAGGGTAATCCTGTCGATAGTCGGGTCGTTGCGCCGCAAATCTAGATTCGTCATGAGAGCGACGTTCGCGAGATACGTCTCGATGTCGCTCTCTTCGGCGAGGTCGGCGGCGAGTTCCTTGATGTCGTCGAGCCTGTCATCGGCGTCCTCGGGCTCCCAGTTGCGCTTGATGTAGTCGGCGTAGAAAGCGTTGATGAACACGAGCGCGGTGTTGCCTGGATTCGGGTCGTCCGCCTCGTCGTCCTCTGCGGCGAGCGTCGCGTCGATTTTCTCCCAGACTGGCCTCGCTTTCGCGCCGAGGACGTCGAGGAGCTTTGCGCGGTTCTCGTGCCAGGCGATGGGGCAATTTCCGCCGAGGCGCTGCCAAATCCTCTTCGCGCTCGCCTCGCCCACCCCCGGCAGAAGCTGGATGAAGCGCATGAACGAAAGTTCGTCGGCCGGGTCGCACATGAGTCGCATGAACGCCAGCACGTCCTTGACGTGTTCGCGTTCGTAGAAGCCGACGCCGCTCGTGAGACGGTACGGGATTTGCGCCGCGCTGACCGCCTTTTCGATGTCGATAGAGTGGAAATGCGACCTGTAGAGAATGGCGACGTCTTTGCGCCTGTAGCCGAGCGACAGCGCTTCGTTCACGATGCGCACTATTTCCTCGGCCTGCGATTTGCCGTTGTAGACGCGGTAGAGGCGCGGCAGTTCACCGTCCGTCGAGCGCGTCGGGCGCAGGACTTTCTGGAACTGCCCCGGAGCGTCGCGCATGACGGAGTTCGCGACGGAGAGTATCTGCGGTCTGCTGCGGTAGTTGCGTTCGAGTTTGACGACGCGGCAGCCCTGCCAGCGCTGGGGGAAGTCGAGGATGTTGGCGATTCTCGCGCCGCGCCACGTGTAGATGCACTGGAAATCGTCGCCGACGGCCATGATGTTGCGGTGCCGCGCCGCCAGGATGTCCGTGAACTCCGCCTGCAGGCCGTTTGTGTCCTGATATTCGTCCACGAGGATGTAGCGGAAGTGCTCTTGCAGGCGTTCGCGCACGTCGTCGTGTTCCTTGAGCAGGCGGAGGCCGTTGATGAGGAGGTCGTCGAAGTCCATTACGCCCATCGCCTTTTTTCTGGAGGCGTATAGCGTTGCGACGAGCGCGATTTCATCTGGTCGGACTCCCGGAGCCTTGGACTGCCATCGCGAGGCGATGAATTCGACGGTCTTGTCCTCGTTCGCGGCCTCGGAGATGATTTTGGCCACGACGTCTTTTTTGGCGAAGTTCTTCGGGTCGGCGACGTTTTCCTTGATTATGTCGCCGATAAGTTTCTTCTGCTCGTCTTCGTCGAGAATCTGGAAGCCCGGCTTGTAGCCGAGCAAATCCGCCTTTCGGCGAAGGAATCTGGCGCAGATGGAATGGAAGGTGCCGCTCCAGATGGCGGATGCGGCTGGCCCGACGACGCACTGTGCGCGTTCGAGCATTTCCTTCGCGGCGCGGTTGGTGAAGGTGAGCAGCAAGATGCGCCCCGGCTCGACGCCGCGCTCGACGAGGTAGGCGACGCGGTGCACGAGGGTGCGCGTCTTGCCGGTGCCGGCGGCAGCCAGCACGAGCATGGGCCCGTCGCCGGCTGTCGCCGCTTCAAGCTGCTCTGGATTGAGCAGTTTCGAGAAGTCCGTCATTCCGCGCCGAGGCAGATGCCGTTCTTCACGATGTCGGAGGCGTCCACGGCGTAAGCCGGGTCGATTTCGACCGGCATGCCTTCTGGGAGCGTGATGCCGGCTTCAGCGAGCCAGCGGCGCCATTTCGCCTGCATGTCGGCCTTGCACGTCGCCGGCGAGTCGCCGCCCTCGGCGTTCTTCACGGGCGAGAATTCGTCCTTCTGCTCGAAAGCGAGGAACGCGGCCGTCTTGGCGTTCGGCAGGATGTCGAAGATGAACTTCTCGAACTTGTAGCCGTTCGGTTCGGCGGGCTTGACGACCTTGCCTTTCTCGTCGACGAAGGGGATTTTCTTGAAGGCGAGGTGGAGCGGCATTGCCTTGCTTGCCTCGCGTTCGAGGAATTCGCGGTCGAAGACGTGTATGGCCGGCGAGCCGTAGAGGAAGTAGAGTTCGCCGTTCTTGGAGGTGCGCGTGCACTGCGCTTCGGTCATCTCGGAATATTCGACCATGCGGTACTGTTCGTCGAACTTCATCGGGACGCCGACTTTCTCGAAGGGGTCGCGCTTGGCGCAGAGCTTGAGAGAGTATTCGCTGTTCTGGGTGACGTGGTAGCCGATGAATGCGGGCTCGGCGATTTCGACGAGCGGGTTGTCGACCTGGAAGAAGAAGACGCTCTTGATGCCGCGGCGCTTCATGTCGCGCAGTGCGCCGGAGCGCTTGAGCGCGGCGAGCAGGCCGCCGTGGCCGTCAGGGCTCATGAAGATGTGCCCCGGCGCGTCGAGGATTACCTTGCCTTCCTTCGTCATGCCGGGCCACATTCCCTGGGTGAAGAAGAAGACGTCTTCCTTGTTGAGCCCGAAGTAGTTGTTCTCCTCGAAGCACTGCTTTGTGGCGGCGTCGTTCATCTCGCTTGTCATGATGTAGAACGGGATGGTCTTGCCGTAGCGCAGGGAGCGGGCGAGGATTTTACGAGCGTGGAAGTAGAAGAGCGGAGCGTTTGTGATGGGGCCAATCTGGTAGCAGCCCTTGGGGCCGTCGTAGCCGAGGCGGCTGCCCTGGCCGCCCGCGACGAGAAGGGCGGCGACGCGCCCGTTGCGCAGCTCCTCTTCGCCGGCGGCGACGGCTTCCTTCAGCGCCTTGCCTTTGAGTACGGCGACTTTCGGCGCCTTGCCCTTCGAGGAGTCCGGCGGCTCGGCGAGTTCCGTGAGCGCCGAGGCGCACTGCGCCAGGCTCTTGGGGTCGAGCGTCTCGATTTGCGCGAGGAGAGCCTGGCGCCCGGCGTCGTCGAGCTTGTCCCAGAACGCCAGCACGTGCTCCTGCTTGCACTTCGCCAGCAACTTCTCTGCTTCTTCTCTTGTCATGGTGTTTGGTTCCTTTGTTGTTCGGGAAGGTTGCGGAAATACTCTATCGTCCTTTCTAGGCCTACATCGAGCGGAATGCGCGGCTCCCAGCCTAGCAGCTCCTTGGCGAGCGAAATGTCCGGCCTGCGCTTTTTCGGGTCGTCGCCCGGTAGCTCGAGCCACACGATTTTCGACTTCGATTGCGGCAGCTTCTCCAACGTCTTCTCGGCGAGTTCGCGAATCGTGTATTCGCCGGGGTTGCCCGTGTTCAGCACCGGTGCGCCAAGCCCCTTCGCCTTGAAAAACTCGTGCACCCGCGCCTTGTCCAGCGCCATGTACGCCTCGAACGCGTTGAGCAAATCTTCCACATACTGGAACGAGCGCGTCTGCGACCCGTCGCCGTATATCGTTATATCCTCGTCCGTCAGCGCCTGGACGATGAAGTTGGAGACGACCCTGCCGTCGTGCGGGTGCATCCTCGGCCCGTACGTGTTGAAAATCCTCACCATGCGCGCATCGACGTCGTAGGTGCGGATGTAGTCGGCGATTAGCGTCTCGGCGACGCGCTTGCCTTCGTCATAGCACGAGCGTATGCCGATAGGGTTCACGTTGCCCCACTGGTGCTCTTCCTGCGGGTGGACGAGCGGGTCGCCGTAGACTTCGCTCGTGGAGGCGTGGAGGAGTTTCGCGCCGAGTTCGCGCGCGAGTTCGAGGCAGAGCATCGCGCCTTTAATAGAGGTGACGAGCGTCTTGAGCGGAGTCGCCTGGTAGTGGACGGGGCTGGCGGGGCAGGCGAGGTTGTAAATCTCGTCTATCTGCGTCTTGCCGCCGAAGGAGAGGTGGCGCGGAAGGCTTTCCGCGCACGGTTCGAGTTCGGCGACGTCGCCCTCGATGAAGAAGAAGCGTCCCGTGTCTTCGTATGCGGCGATATTGGCGAGAGAGCCTGTGTAGAGGTTGTCGAGAGCGATTACGCGGTAGCCGCGTTCGAGGAGGCGACCGCAGAGATGACTGCCGATGAAGCCGGCGCCGCCGGTGACGAGGGCGGTCTTCATTGCGCGTGTATCCTGTCGTTGGCGGCGGCGACCTTGGCTTTCAATTGCTCCTTGTGGGCGCGGAATTTGTCGCGGAGCGACGGGTCTGCCGTGCCGAGGATTTGCACGGCGAGAAGGGCGGCGTTCGCGGGGCCGGCGCTGCCGACGGCCACCGTCGCCACCGGCACTCCCGCCGGCATCTGCACCGTCGCGTAGAGCGCGTCGAGCCCGTTCAAGGCGCCGCCGGCGACCGGGATGCCGATTACGGGAAGCACCGTCCCGGCCGCGAGCACGCCGGCGAGGTGCGCCGCGCCGCCCGCCGCCGCGATAATCACGCGCAGCCCGCGCCCCTCAGCCGTTCGCGAATACCCTATAGCCTCTTCCGGCGTCCTGTGCGCCGATATGACACGCGTCTCGTACCCGACGCCGAAACTCTCCAGCGTATCGCAAGCCTTTTTCACCAAAGGCCAGTCCGAATCGCTGCCCATTACTATCCCTACGAGAATTTGCTCGTTCTGTTCTGTCATCGACACCTCCAAATTGTCGCCGCATATTATACCAAATTTTCCCGTTGCGCGATTGTCGGCAATGTCGGAGGCTCTCTATTCTTCGGCGCGGGCGGCGCTTGCCGCCGCCCGCGCCGGCAGCCGCGCTAGGCGCTATCAGTCGAAGGTCTGCGAGACTTCTGCTTTGATTATGGTCGGCACTTCCGCCTCCAAATCGACCGTCATGCGCGTCTGGACGGTGAAGTTGCCGAAGGGCTTCGCATCGTCTGCTCCCGCGCCCATGGCCATGGTGTTGGGATAGGTCGTCGTGACCGTGGCGGTCTTGCCGTCCTCTGAGACCTGGACGTCGTAGATGCCGTCGTTGGAGCCGCCAATCATTTGGGAGTAGAATCCGGTGTTCATGTTGCGGTTGACGAGTTTGTCGGCGCCGCGGAGCTTGGAGACATCGACGTCTTCGGCCTGGCCGGGGCCGGCAGGGTAGGCGATGCCGTTCTGCGGGAAGCCGACGAGGCGGAGGGTGTCCTGGTTCATGAGGCAGGAGACGGCCTTGTGGGCCTTTTCGGAGGGGAGCGCCTGCTTGAGCGCGGCGATGAGCGCGACGCCCTTGCCGTCGTTGACGCTCTTGATTTCCTTGCCGTTGACGATGAACACGGCGCGGTTGGAGTCGGTCTTCATCGTCGAATAGATGTTCGGCTCGTCGGCGGAATACTTTCTGGCATCGTTCATGTTCTCCGCGAGGATGACGTTGGCCTGGGTCTTGAGAGCGGCGTTGTATTCCTCCATGTTGTGTTCGCCGAAGTCGAATTCGCGCCAGTTGCGGATGGAGTCGGCCATGTCCTTGACTACCTTGCTGTCTTTTTCTGCGGATTTGTCGGTCAAGCGGAGGTTGACGATGAACTGGGCGAGGATGCGGGCGTTCTTCGGGTACATGTTCTTGCCGAACTTCTCCATGAGCGCGACTGCCTTGGCGGACTGGGCGTCGGAGAGCTGGACGTTCATGGCCTGGGCGGCGTCGGCGACGAACTTCGTGGCGGCTTCGCGAGTCATTTCGCGCTTCTTGACTATCATCGGGGTGCTGGTCACATTGCCGTCGGTGTCGATCGTGGCGGTCCAGGAGAAGGTCAGCGGGAGATTCTCGGGGCTGGAATACTTGACTGTGACCGCGCCGGTATCGGCGTCCCTGGAGAGGGAGAAGTTGACGGCGGCGTGCTCGCTGGAATGGATGCCGTATGCCAAGAGGCCGTCCTTGAGCAGCATGGTGCCGGACTGCGAGACGGCGAACATGACGGCGTTGGCCTGCGTCTTGTGCACCGGGCCGCACATTGCCTCGATCTTGTCGATGATCTTCTCGTTGTTGGGTCTGTTCGCGCCCGTTCCGGCGCGGAGGACTTCGCCGTCGGGGAAGGTGAAGCCGAAATACTGGTCTTTTGCCGACATCAGGAACTTTTTCTGGTCGGTGACGGGCGCATAGTTGTATGGGCGGGCGAGGTCGCCGCCGGTGCCGCCAAGCGCGCCGCGTCCGGCGGTAGTGGTGCCGTCGAATTCCGCGAGGGAGTACGAAATCGGCGAATAATCCTTGAATGTCGGGAGGGGTTTGCCCTTCTTGTATGCGTCGATCACCTCGTCTATCGTGCAGCCGGTGCTGTCGAGCGTCATTTGGATTGAGAGTTCCGCATCTTCGCCGATGTCTGGGTCGTTGGCGATGCGCTCGCCCCAGGCGTTGTTGAAGCTGTTGAGGGTCGCTATGTTGCAGCCGCCCGGATGCTTGATGTCGGGGAAGCAGACCTTGAAGAAGTTCCTGGCGTTGAACTGCCCCTTTGCCATGAGGGCGGCGACCTTGTCGTAATTCTTCAAGACGCGCGCGGCTACCATCAGGGCCGGAGTCTTCTTCTGCTCCGCAGGGAGCGCGTTGAACGCCTTCAACTCTTCTACCGACTTGAAGAGCGGGCGCAGGAGGTCGAGCGCGGCGTAAACAGCCTGGCGCTTGGCGAACGAGAGGCCGGCTATCGTGCCGAGCTGGCTCTTGTGGAACATGCGGCCTATGAAGCGGGTGGTGGCGTTGTGCTCGAAGCCGAACGCCTTCTCCTTGTCTGTTTCGGCGAGGTTGAACGAGGAGTTCTGGGCGATGTCGGAGAAAACGATAGCCTCCATGCCTTTCGCGCTCTTGGAGTCCGCTATGGCGCTGAAGGAGACGTTTATCTTGGAGACGGTGTTGGCGTCGGCGTAGGTGGGGTTCCTACTGTCGAGGTCGTCGCGGACGCTTCTCAGGTCGTCGTACCAATTCTGGAAATCGTCGATGAGACGGAGGCCGTTGGCGAAGTTCTGGGCGTTTTCGAGGAAGCGCCCGCCGTAATTCATGAGGCGGTTGGCCTTGGTGCCTGGCTCGGCGATCTCGCGCATGGCGTCCATTTCGGATACGCCGTTGGCTTGGGCGTAGAGGTGCGTGGCGCGAGCGAGTTTCGGGAGTTCCGCCTTGGTGTAGCCCATGTTGAGCGCGGCAGCCCTCACCTCTTTGGACTCGAACGTCTCGAGCTTGATATTGGCGGAGCGTGCGGCCGCCGTGCCGTCGGTGTCTATCGCGGCCTTGACGGCGAGGATGCGGCGCGCGGTGAGCGGCTTGCCCTCGCCGTAGTCGGAGAGGATCATCGCCTTCTGCACGGAGGCGGGAATCTTCGACTCGCCGCCGAACATGTCGATGATAGCATTCCTGAAGAGGGTGCGCGTGCGGTCATTGGCGACCCACTCGTTCAAGCCGCGCGTCCAGTTGTGCACGGAGTCTGTCTGCGACGTCGTGACGGCGAGGATTTTGCGCCCGTCCAGCGGACTTTTCTGGATGTTCGCCTCGGCAACCGCCTTGCCTTTTTTGACGTTGGCGTTCTGCTGCGCGAAGTCCACGAAAGCCTTGAACACGTTGTTGTATCCGTTTACGTCGAGTGCCATGTCTGGATTCCTTTGTTTTGATATTTCTGGTATGGAAGGGCGCGATGCCGTGCTTTCCGCATTGTAGACACGCGAGCCGGGAAAAGGTTACATGCCGCCTGCACCTTTTCAATGGCGGCGCCTACACCCTCAATAAGGCGCCGTCGCCGAACGCCGCCGCGCCGTCCTCCGGCTGCGGAGTTTCCGCCGCGGCCGCCGCAGCAGTTCGGTAGTTGGCGACGGTCTTGGACCACGCTTCCGCCGTGTTCACGAAGCGTTCTACTTCGGCGTAGAGCCTTTCGCTGTCGAGACCAAGCAGCGGGATTGCGCGGCAGAGGGTGATGCGGTCGCTGTCCGGATTGAGCGAAATCGTCGCGCCCGCCGTCCCGCCGAAGAGGTGGTTCGCCGCGAGAAGGGCCTTGTATAGCCCTTCGAGCTTCTCGGGAGGCGGTTCGCCGATGTCGCCCGCCAGCGCGATTGCGTCGAGTTCCGCGATGAAGTTTACGGACACCGCCAGGCCGTCGGCCTCGAAAAGGCAGGCGTCGCCGTCCGTCGGCTCGATGCCGAGCCGTCCGCCAAGTTCTTTAATCAGTTCGCTTGCATCCATCTTTTTTCGGCCTTTCAGGCCACACCACACCCTTCGGCCCCGCTTCCGCCCGCCGCCAGAAGGCAAGTCCAGCCTTTTGGCGACAAGTATACTATAACCTCGCGTCCGGTGTCAATGGCAAATTCGTCCGTCCTTCATGCGGTTCGCAGGCGCGGCCGTCGCGAATTTGGTATAATACGCACAATGAAGCCGATGGTCGGCGGCGTCTTGCAGCTGTCGATGACCCGGTCGCCGGCTGGCGCGCCGCCGGCTG
>CAMZET010000002.1 GCA_947305825.1 uncultured Verrucomicrobiota bacterium | reverse complement strand
CCCTCGTAGCCAGCTTGGAAGGCTGGAGCTCTGCCATTGAGCTACGCCCGCTTAGCCAAACGAACGGCGCATAGTATACCATATTTCCGCCGCGATAACAAGGGCGCGGCACAAGAATTTTTGGGGAGGTGGTGAGATGCCATTTACGATTTACGATTTATGATTGCATTGGAGCATTGGATTATTTGGGCATTTGCGCAAATCCCCAAATGCTTCATTGCAATCGTAAATCGCAAATCGCAAATCGTAAATCGCAAATCGTTCCTTCGCCAGCGCGGGCGAATTCGGGAAAACTTACAGTTGAAATCGGGCGCGGGGGTATGCTATAATATGCGGCGAACAACGGAAACCAGAAAGGAAGAAGGCAAGATGCGGGAAACATCCCTTGCCCTAGTCGGGTAGTTTGCAAAGGTGGCGGGCAGACGCGCGCATCCATTCGCTGGGCGGATGGTATCGGCGGACATGCTTGCCGCCCGGCGGCGGACGAGGCTCCTTGCGCCCTTATTCCTTAATTAAAGAACAAAAACACACTCCCTAGAGAAACAGGCTATGGCACTCGACATACAGAAGCTTACCCTTGCGGCGAACACGATACGCTGCCTTTGCTCCGACATGGTGGACGCGGCATCGTCCGGGCATCCGGGAGCGGCGCTCGGCATGGCGGATTTGGCCGTGTCGCTCTGGCTGAACCACCTTAATTACGCGCCCGGCGACACGAAGTGGCCGGGACGCGACCGGCTTGTGTTTTCCGGCGGCCACGCCTCGTCGCTTCTCTACGCGCTGCATCATCTGGCCGGGACCGGCGGCCTGACGCTCGACGAACTCAAGGAGTTCCGGCAGTACGGGTGCAGGTGCGCCGGGCATCCCGAGCGCGGCGTCTCGCCAGGCGTCGAGGTGACGACCGGTCCGCTCGGCCAGGGCCTCGCGATGGGCGTCGGGCTCGCGCTCGCCGCCAAGAAGCTCAAGTACGGCAACCGCACGTGGGTGTTCTGCGGGGACGGCGACATCGAGGAGGGCATAAGCCACGAGGCGTGCTCGTTCGCCGGGACGCTGCGCCTCGACGGCCTAATAGCCGTCTACGACGCCAACAACATGACGATCGAGGGCGACGTGTCGCTGGCGATGACCGACAACACGAAGAAGCGTTTCGAGAGCTACGGGTGGAAGGTGTTCGAGTGCGACGGACATGATTTCGAAGAGATAGACCGCGCGTTCCGCCGCGCCGAGAAGGTGACGGACGCGCCTGTGCTCGTGATAGCGCACACGCACATCGGCCAGGGGGCGCCGAACGCGCACGACACGGCGGGCTGCCACGGGGCGCCGCTCGGCGCCGACGAGACCGCCGCCATGAAGAAGGCCCTCGGCTTCGACCCTGGGATGTCGTTCGGCATTCCGGAGGAAGTCTACGCGCTCTTCGCGGACCGGGCGGCGCGGATGAACCGCCTCGCCAAGCGCTGGCGCCGCCAGAACCCGGGCGCCGCCGGTGAAATCTCCGCCCCGGACTACATGAAGCTCATGGCCGCCGTGCCCAAGTTCGAGCCGGGCAAGTCCATCGCCACGCGCTCGGCCTGCGGCGAGGTCCTCAACGCCCTCGCTGCGGTCGAGACCGGCCTCGTCGGCGGTTCCGCCGACCTCGGCCCGAGCAACAAGACGGAAATCAAGGGCTCGCCGTTCATCGCCCCAGGCAACTTCGAGGGACGCAACATACACTTCGGCATCCGCGAACTCGGCATGAGCGCCATCGCCAACGGCATCACCGCGTATTCCAACCTGCGAGGCTTCGCCGCCACGTTCTTCGTATTCTCCGACTACTGCAAGCCCGCGATACGACTTGCCGCGCTCATGGAGCTGCCCACCGTCTGGATATTCTCCCACGACTCGTTCTACGTGGGCGAGGACGGCCCGACGCATGAGCCGATAGAGCACCTGGCCAACCTCCGCGCCATGCCGAAGGTGACGGTGTTCCGCCCGGCCGACGCGAACGAGACGGCCTACGCGCTTGCCGAGGCGCTCCTGAACACGAGCGGCCCGACCTGCATCCTGACGACGCGCCAGAACGTCCCCGTCCTCGCCGGCGTCCAGCATGAAGGCGTCGCCAAGGGCGGCTACATCATTTTCGAGTCCGGCTCGCAGGGCGTGGATACCATACTCTTCATCGCCTCCGGCAGCGAAGTGGCGATATGCCTCGACGCCGCCAAGGCGCTTGTCGAGGAGGGCAAGAGCGTGCGCGTCGTCTCCATGCCGTCGATGGAACTGTTCATCGCGCAGAAGCGCGAGTGGCGCGACGCCGTGCTGCCGGAGTTCATGAAGCGGCGCGTCATCGTCGAGGCCGCCTCGCGCTTCGGCTGGGACCGCTTCCGCCTCGACTTCCGCACGACGCAGTTCATCACCATGGAGCGCTACGGCGCGTCCGGCCCCTACAAGCGCCTCGCGAAGGAGTTCGGCTTCACGTCCGAGAACGTCCTCGCCGCCGCCCGCAAGGTGTAGCGGGCATTTGCCACGATGGACGGAGCCATCGCGATTGTCGGGATGAGTTGCCGCTTCGCCGGGTGCGAGCGGCCGTCCTCCCTCTGGAACGCCGTCATGGCGTCCAGGTCGATGCTGACCGTCCCCGGGCCCGACACCGAACTGCCGGTGGGCGCGAAGAAACTCTTCGACCGCCCGTATCCTGTGCGCATAGGCCAGCTGGGAGAGCTTTTCTCGTGCGTGCAGGCGATGCAGAACTTCCCGCGCCAGATAAACGCGGGCGAGAACCAGGATTTGTATTTCGCGACGCAGCTGGCGTTCGACGCGCTGGCGGACGCCTCGATGAGGCCGCACCCGAACGAGCCCGTGCGCGGCACGGTACGCCTCGGCTACGCCCCGCCTTTCAACGCCTCGACCGTGAACTGGCTCGAGCACACTGCGTTCCTCGACCAGACGATGGACATCCTCCACCGCTTTCTGCAGAACGCCCCGGCCTCGGCGCTGGAGGAGGTCAAGGCGAAACTGGTGGAGTCGCTGCCGGCGCCGAACGCCTCGTCGTTCCTGCTGGGCAGCGGCTTCCGTTTCGTGTCGTGGATAGCGCGCGAGAGCGCGTTCTCCGGCGCGGCCACCATCCTCGACGCCGGCAACCTCACCGCCGCCGCCGCGCTCATGGAGGCCGTCCGCGACCTCAGAAGCGGCGATGCCGACGTCTCGCTCGCCGGCGTCGTCACCTCCCCGCTTTCCCGCGCCTATCTCGAAGGGCTTTCCGGCATCGTGCAGTTCTCCTCGCGGACGGCGTACGCGCCGTTTTCGCAGGATGCCGACGGCACGATACCGGGCGAGGGCGGCGCGTTTTTCGTGCTAAAGCGCCGCGAGGACGCGCTTCGTTCGCACGACAGGATTTACGCTTTGATACGTTCCGGCGCAATCGGGCACAACCCTGACGACGACGGTTCGGAGATTATAGCGCGGACGTTGCACCGCGTGGGCGTGGAGGCGCGGACGGTCGGGCTTATCGAGGCGGACGGTTCCGGGATACCGGGGCCTGAGGCGAGGGAGATAGCGGCGGTGCAGAAACTGTGGGGCGAGCACCATCCGGGCGGCCCGCTGGTTGGCATAGGTTCAATCAAGGGGAATATCGGGCACACGTTGAAGGCGGCGATGGCGGCCGGCGTGGTGAAAGCGGCACTGGCGCTGTACCACCGCGTCCTGCCGCCGCAAATCGCGCCGGAGCGCCCCCTCGAAGCGCTCTCCAACCTCGCGTCTTCGGCCTATCTTATCACGGAGCCGCGCCCCTGGATTACCGGAGACGCCACCGCGCCGCGACGCGCCATCGTCTCCGGCGACAACTTCGACCCCACCGACGCCATTGGCAGGACAAGCCTCGGCGGCCGCTCCGCCGCCATCCTCCTCGAGGAAGAGCCGGGCTAAACGAAGATTTACGATTTACGATTTACGATTTACGATTGCATTTGGGCATTTGGGCATTTGACGCGCCATGTGGAACGGACGCCTCGTCCGTTCCCCCTGAAACAAGCTGAACGCTCTTTCCATATATAGTAGCGAACTTCCCACATGGGAACGGCGTTCGACTTGTTTCAAGGGGAACGGACGAGGCGTCCGTTCCACATGGGCGTCAAATGCCCCAATTTCCCAAATGCCTAAATGCAATCGTAAATCGTAAATCGTAAATGCAATCGTAAATCGTAAATCGCAAATTATACTATAGCGGCAATCGCAGTTCTTTTATGGCTTTGGCGACAGGGGCGAAGGAGCGCCTGTGCTCCGGGCAGGGCCCAAGGCGCCACAGCGCGTCCAGGTGCTCAGGCGTCGGGTAGCCTTTGTGCTTGGCGAAGCCGTAGCCTGGATATTTCCAGTCGAGGCGCTTGCAGTCGGCGTCGCGCGCCGTCTTGGCCAGTATGGACGCGGCGGCGATGAGGAGGGACTTGGCGTCGCCCTGGACGATGGCGAGCGACGGGAAGGCGAGCGAGCGCACCGGCAGGCCGTCCACGAGGATGAAGGGATTGACGAGGCCTTGGGCGACGGCGTCGGCTGCCCGTTTCATGGCCAGGTGGGTGGCGCGCAGGATGTTATGGGTGTCGATTTCGGCGGCGGAGGCGCAGGCGACCGCCCATTTGCAGCCGGGGGTAGTCTTTATTGTCTCGGCGAGTTTTTCGCGGCGGCGTTCGGTGAGGCGCTTGGAGTCGTTTATGGCGGACCAGGCGCCTGCGAGCAGTTCCTCGGCGAGCGGAAGCGGGGCGTAGACCGCAGCGGCGTAGACGGCGCCGGCGAGCGGGCCGCGCCCGGCCTCGTCTATCCCCACCATCGAGCGCGTGCCGCGCGCACTGTTCGCCTTCTCGTACGAAATGGTAATATCACCTGCCATCGGCCGCCTCCTGTTGCTGTTGTTGCATTTGCGCCGCTTCGCGAGCGGCGGCAACGCCGCCGCGCACCATCGCGTAGGCGCGCGAGCCGTCCGGGCGCAAAATCACCGCCGCCGCATCAAGGAACTGCGGCCAGGTTTCCACGGTCCAGCCGCTCCAGACCCCGCGCCCGGACAGAAACGCCGCTATGAACAGGTCGTGCGACAGGAACACGCCGATGCGGCCCGTGAAGCGCGACACGGCGAAATCCTCCAGCATCTGCGTCGCTTCCTCGAGCGGACGGAAGCCCGGCCCCGCGCCGGAGCGGCAGTACTCGAACGAATGGCGGTAGAATTCGCCGTCGCGGAAGAGCTGCCAGACTTCGCGGGCGTCGGCGTAGTAGGGGCTTCCGTTGCCGATGAGCGCGTGGCACGGGATGGAACTGTAGTTCCAGCGGGCGTCCAGGCCCATGCCGCGGGCGACGGCGGCTGCCGTCAGGCGCGTCCGGTGCAGTGGGCTGGAAAGGAACTGCACGTCCCCGCCGCCGACGCCGGCGCACGCGCACTGCGCCGCCAGCCTCTCGCCGTACAAATGCGCATCGCGCTCGCCGGCCTCCGTAATCGGCAGACCCTCGCCGAACGTCGGGTCCTCCGGGTCGATGTGCGGCCTCTCCGCGTGCCGCACCATCAGCAGCACGCGCGAACCGCGCACAAGCTCCCGCCCTACGCCATCCAGCGTGGTCTCCTCGTTGCGCCGCCCCAACGACGCCTCTTGCCCGTCCGCCATGCCGCCGAAACTCTCTGCTCTGTTGCTCATGTCCTTCCCGTCTGTTTGTATTCCGGCGCATATTCTACCATATTGCCGCGAATGTGTCTTGGTGAGGGGTAAGGGGTGAGGGAGATTTTTCGATTCTTCGATTCTTCGATTGAATTGTTTTATTTGTCTGACTGTTTCATTTGCAAATGCTTCAATCATTCAATTCATTCGATCAATCGAAAAATCGAAGAATCGAAAAATATTCCTCAACTCTCAACCCTCAACTCTCAACCTTGATACTCCTGTATGGTCTGCCGCTTGGGCGGTTGGCGGCAGAGGCCAAACGCGGGCGGCAGATTTTTGGTATAATATAGGCGTCGGGTCGAAACAGGCGGCAGAGGCTCGGGGCCCGGCATCAGGCACTGAAAGGCAAATGCAGACGACAATGATACTGTGGGGACTAGTACTCGGCACACCGCTGGCCGCGTTCGGTGCGGTATGCGCCGCGGCGCCGGAGAGGGCGCGGCGGTTTGCGCAGTGGTTCGAGGGGTCGCGCGCGGTGGCTGTCGCGCTTGCGCTTGTGGCGTGGCTCTGGACGGCGCGCGAGCTTGACACGATAGGCATAGACGTGTTCGACATGGTGCTGAAGCGTTTCACCGGGGAGGTGTGGTATCTGGCGCTGGCGCTGGCGTATTTGACCATCATATGGATGCCAAAGAACCTGCCGGTTCGCGCTCTGGCGGCGCTGATGATGCTTTTCCCGGCGTCGCTGTTCCGCACGACGCGCCTGCTTGTGCCGGACGGCGGGTTCGCGCTTGTGCACGTGTTCGTGGCGTTCGCGTACGCCGCCGCAATCGTCGGGATGTACGGGATGTTCTATCCGTGGCGGCTGGAGAAAGGACTGGGACTTGCGATGCGCACCGGGCCCGGATGCCGCGCATTCGGCGCGGGGCTTGCGGCGCTCGGCGTCTTGCTGGTCGCCGCCGGCTTTTTCGTCTGACGCCTGAAGTCGAGCCCAAACCTAAAACAGGGAAAGCCAATGACAAGAGAACTAGCAGCGGCGCTTCTGACCTTTGCGGGCGGTCTGGGCGTTTTCCTGCTTGGGATGAAACATCTGTCGGAGGGCTTGCAGGCGGTGGGCGAGCGCGGACTTCGCTCGTTCATGGGGAAGGCGACGGCGCACCGGCTTTCCGGGGTCGGCGCGGGCGTGGCCTCGACGCTGATAACGCAGTCGTCGGCGATAATAACGGCGATGCTGGTGGGTTTCGTGTCGTCTGGGATGATGACGCTGCGTCAGGCCATCAACGTGGTGATAGGGTCGAACGTGGGCACGACGGGTACGGCGTGGATAGTGGCGCTTGTGCCGTCGCCGGCGTATGCGGCGCTTGGGTTGCTGGCCGCTGGCGGTCTGCTGTACTTTTTCGTGCGCAAGGCGCCGTTGCACGACCTGGGTCTTGCGGCGCTCGGCATCGGGCTTGTCCTGCTTGGATTTTCGTTCATGATGAAGGGAGCGTCGACGCTTGGCGCGAGCGAGGCGGTGCGCGGCGCGGCAGGCTGCATATCGGTGAGGTCGTTCGCTGGCGTGGCGGCGGCGGCGGCGGTCGCGTCGGTAGTGTCGGCGGCGGTCGGTTCTGCGGCAGCGGTCGCCGTCGCCATGACGCTCGCCGCGCAGGGCTTGATAGCCTACGAGACGGCGATAGCATCGCTCCTCGGCGCGAACATCGGCACGACGGTGACGGCCTGGATGGCATCGGTGGGCGGCACGGCCGACGCCCGACGCACCGCACTGGCGCACACGCTCTCCAACGTCGCCGGTTCGATGGTGTTCCTCCCGCTCGTGCTGCCGGCCCTGGCCCCGGCCGGAAAGCTCCTCTTCCCCGCCTGGAACGCCGCCGCGCCCGCGAGCGCCGCCGCCTCCGCGCCCGCGTTTCCGGGCGTCATGGCTCCGATTGCCGCCGTCCACACGCTCTTCGCCATCCTGCGCGGCGCCTTGCTATTCCCGTTCGTCGGCTTCTTCGCCAATCTCCTCGAACGCCTCGTGCCGTCCAGCCCGGAGGAAAAGCCTCACCTCACTTCGCTCAACATGCGCGCCAAGCAGTCGCCGGTAATCGCCTGCGAGCAGGCGTTCAAGGAAGTCCGCTTCATGGCGGAGAGCGGTATCGACCTCCTCGAAAGCGTCCGCGCCGTCTTGACCGGCCAGGCGCGGCCTAAGGACGAAGAGCACATATTCCACCGCGAGGCGGTGCTCGACAACGTGCAGCGCGAGATAACCGAATTCATGGGCAAGGTAATGGCGGCGCGTCTTCCGCAGGAAGTGGCGGACCGCGCGAGGATGATATTGCGCCTGACGGACGAGTTCGAGTCGGTGTCGGACGAGGCTCCGGCGATATTGAAGGCGGTGCGGCGGCTGCGGACCGACGGGCAGAGAATCAGCGACGTCTCGTCGCTGGCGATACTGTCCGTGCACGACCGCGTGTCGTCGTTTGCGCACAAGGTGACGGAGGCGTTTCTGCGCGATGCGGCGATCCCGGTCGGCGCGGCGCAGGCCGAGAGCCGCGACCTGCACCAGTTCATACGGTCTATACGGCAGGGGCAGCTCGGCCGCGTGGGGCCGGAGGACCCGACGTCCTCCATGCGCGTGCTCGTGGAACTTGACATACTCAATGCATTCGAGCGGGTGCGTTCGTATTACCTTAACATAGCGGAGACGCTTGCCGGCGGCAAGCGATAGGAGGAGAGCAAATGGGGGAAGCCGAAACGGAGGCGGTGGCTGGGGACGCGCAGGTGCGGCGGGAGAACAAGTGCCGCGGGCTCAGTCTCGTAAGCGGCGGGCTGGACAGCCAGCTCGCCGTGAGAGTCCTGCAAGACGCTGGGGCCTACGTGGAGGGCGTGACGTTCGCCACGCCGTTTTTCTCTCCGGACGCGGCCAAGCGAGCCGCTTCAGCGCTCGGCATAAAACTCCACGTCGTCGATTTCACGGAGGACGAACTGCGCCTGATTGAGAATCCGCCGCACGGCTTCGGCTCGGCCATGAACCCGTGCATCGACTGCCACGCGACGATGATTAGGCGCGCGGGAGAGCTGATGGAGGCTCTGGGCTTCGATTTCGTGGCTACCGGAGAAGTCCTAGGTCAGCGTCCCATGAGCCAGAACCGGCAATCGTTGGGGATAGTGGAGCGCGCGTCGGGGCTTGGCGGGCGGCTGGTGAGGCCGCTGAGCGCGAAGTTGCTGGAGCCGACGCATCCGGAGCGCGACGGCGTTCTATGCCGCGAGGCGCTGCTTGATTTGTCTGGGCGCGGGCGCGAGCGGCAAATTGCGCTGGCGGCGCAGTTCGGGATAGTGGACTACCCCTCACCGGCGGGCGGCTGCAAGCTGACGGAGGCGGGCTACGGGCGGCGTCTGCGCGACTTGCGCGACCACGAGGGGTTTCGCGACAGGCGTCTGGTCGAGCTGCTTTCCGTTGGGAGGCGTTTCCGGCTGCCGGGAGGCTCGTCGGTGATTCTCGGGCGCGACAGGAACGAGAACGCCGTGCTCAAGAAAGCCGCGCTCGACGGCGCCGGACGCAAACTCGCGCCCGTCTCCTGCCCGGGCCCCACCGCGCTCTTGCCGAATCCGTCCGATGCAGATTTGCCGCTTGCCGCGGAACTCGCCGCCGCCTACTCCAAATTCGACCGCCTCCCGCAGGACTCCAAAGTCACGGTCGCGCTCGCTCCTTCCGCTCAGGACGCCGCAGACGGCGCGGACTTCGCTTTCGACCCCGCATGCCTCGCCCGCGACAAATTCCTCCCTATGCAAATTTACTGAAGCGAACGCGGCCAATTTATGGTATACTGTCAATCCTTGAGTGAACAAGCGTTGTTTCCAATGCCTCCATGCAAGAAAGGAGACGTGTCGTCATGGGTGAGAAAAATCTGTTGATTGTCGAATCGCCTGCGAAGGCGAAGACGATAGGCAAATATCTGGGGCCGGAGTTCACGGTCATGAGTTCGGTGGGGCACATCCGCGACTTGCCGAAGGAGTCCGGTGCGATTACAATAAAGAAAACCGGCGAGGACAGGTGGACGTTTACGCCAAAATACGAGATAAGCGCCGGCAAGACGAAGGTGGTGAACGAGCTCAAGGCGGCGGTGAAGACGTCCGGCGCAGTGTATCTTGCGAGCGACCCCGACCGCGAAGGAGAGGCGATAGCCTGGCATTTGCGCGAGACGCTCAAACGCACGGCGGGCAAGAAGCCGTTCTACCGGGTGTCGTACAACGAGATAACGAAGCCGGCGGTGCTCAACGCCGTGGCGCATCCGGGCGAAATAGACATGGCCAGGGTGGACGCGCAGCAGGCGCGCCGCATCCTCGACCGCCTGGTCGGCTACAAGGTCTCGCCTCTCCTGTGGAGCAACATCAGCTGCGCCAACAGCCGCACGCTGTCCGCCGGGCGCGTGCAGTCGGTGGCGTTGCGACTGCTGGTCGAGCGCCAGCGCGAAATCGAGGCGTTCGTGCCGCAGACGTATTTCGTGATGGGCGTGGAGGCCAAGAGGCGCGCGGGGGCATGCGAGAAATTCGTCGCGCGCCTGGCGAGGCTAGACGGCGAAAAGCCCTCCATCTCCGACCGACAGACCGCCAACAACTACATCCTCGACCTCGCCGGCGCCGAACTCGTCGTCGACGGCATCAAGGCCCAGCCCAAGAAGCGCCACACACTGCCGCCGTTCACCACTTCTACCATGCAGCAGGCCGCATCGAGCGTCCTGTCGCTCTCCCCGGCCAGGACGATGAAAATCGCCCAGGACCTCTACGAACGCGGCCTCATAACCTACATGAGAACCGACTCGGTCAACGTTTCCGAGCAGGCGCGTGCGGCGGCCAGGGACTTCATCGTCGGCGCATACGGGCAGGACTTCTACCCGGAGACGCCGAACTTCTTCAAGTCCAAGGCTTCCGCGCAGGAAGCGCACGAGGCGATACGCCCGACCAATGTCGCGCAAACGCCGGAGGCGTCGGGCCTTTCCGGCGCCGAACTCAAAGTCTACGACCTTATATGGCGCCGGTTTGTCGCAAGCCAGATGGCCGACGCCCAGACCACCGTGCGCACCATATCGCTCAAGGCGGCCAAGCCCGGCATCGCGCACTCCTACATCTTCACCGCCAGCGCGACAGACGTCGATTTCGAGGGCTTCCTGAAGGTGATGCGCATGTCGCTGCGCAAGCGCAAGGCCGACAGCGACGAGGAAGACGACGAAAGCGACGAAGTGGCCGCGCTGCCGAAAGTGTCCGAGGGCGAGACTCTCAACGCGGAGCGGTGGCTGGCGGACGAGCGCCAGACCAAGGGCCCGTCGCACTACTCCGAGGCGTCGCTCATCAAGGCCCTCGAAGAGAACGGCGTCGGCCGCCCGTCCACGTACGCCGCCACCATCGATACTCTCCTCAAGAGAAACTACGCCACTACCGAAGACCGCAAACTCGTCCCGCTAGAGCGCGGCATCCTGGTCTGCGACTGGCTTGTCAAGAAGCTCGAAGACCTCTTCGACGTCGGCTACACCGCCAGAATGGAGGCAGAACTCGACAAAATCGAGACGGACGGCGAGCCGATGGACGAGATGCTCTCGGAATTCTACAAAAAGTTCACGAAGGCTCTGGCGGACGCGAACCCGCCGCCTGACCGCGAGAAATTCGACGTAGTGTTCTCGCTGCTCGACGAAGTAAGGGAATGGAAGGAGCCGAAGACTGTCGGCAAGCGCGTGTACGACGACAAGGCGTTCGTAGACAGCGTGAAGCAGCAGCTGGAGACCGGGCGGCCGCCGGTCAGCGCCAAGCAGCTCGATTTCCTCATTCGCATGGTCGTCGCCTACGCGCCGCAAATCCCAGATGCCGAACAGCGCCTCAAAGACGCCGGAATCGGCGCCGGAGCCTCTCTCGTCGTGCAGAAAGCCGACGAAGAACTGGTGCGCTACTGCTTCATGACGATGGACCGAATCGGCGGCATGACGAAGAACCCGTTCCTGAAGAGCCTTCGCGAACAGTGGGATCGCGGCCGCCCGCTCTCCATGAAGCAGTTCAACATCCTCGCAAAGGCCGTCGGTGAATGCGCTACCGGGCTGGAAGACTGCGAGCAGGTCCGCGCCAAGCTTGCCGAGTTCGTGCCGGAGGGTTTTGCGGAACTCGAGACGGACCCCGCCGTGCCCAAGCTCCTGAAGCTGATGAAGACCGTGACGGAATGGCGGCCTGTCGCCCGCAAAGGCAAGAAAGTATACGACGACAAGGGTTTCGTCGAGAGCCTGGCCGACCAATACGCGAGGCGCCGTTCGCTTTCGAGCCGGCAGGTAATGGCGCTCAGGCGCGTTGCCGTGGCGTACAAGGACCGCATCCCCGGCTTTGCGGAGCAAGCGGCGGAGCTCGGGCTAAACGACGTGCCGTCCAGCCGCGACAAGAGCGCGAAAATCCTGGAAAGCCCCGGCGAGGAGCCGAAGAGCCCGGCGCCGTGACGGCGCGGAAGGAGCCGACGTCGCCATGCCGCTCGCGCTGAACCGTTCGTTGTCGCAAGACCCGCTGGTACGCGCTTTCGAGGACTACCTGGCGGCCGAGCGCAACGTCTCGCCGAACACATACGAGAACTACCTGGCAGATTTGGCGCAATTCGCGGCGACGCTCTGGGGCGAGGACGGCAAGCCGCCGTTCCCGTGGGCGAGCGTGACGGACGTAGCGGCCAGGGCGCATTTCCGCGCGCTCGGCCAGGATGGTGCGTCGGCGGCGAGCGTGCATCGAAAGATAGCGGCCGTGAGGACGTTCTACCGTTTTTTGCGGCGCGAAGGCGTGGTGGAGGCGAATCCGCTTGCGTCAATCAGGGGCCCGCGAGCGGGCAAGCCGCTCCCGAAAGTGTTCAGCGTGGAGGACGCGAAGAGGTTTCTCGCCATGCCGATGCAGGATTTCGCGGAGGGGCACGCGGGCGAATACGCGGCATTCCGCGACCGCGCCGTTTTCGAGTTCCTGTATTCGACGGGCTGCCGCATCAGCGAGGCTCTCGCCGTTCGCTGGGGCGACATCGATTTCTCGCGCGGCAACCTCATCGTGACGGGCAAAGGTTCCAAGGACCGCCTGGCGATTCTCGGCCGTCCGGCGCTCGCCGCACTTTCCGATTTGCGCGATGTCGCCGAGCGCCTTTGCCCGGAATGCGTATCGCGCACCGACTTCGCTTTCCTGTCCGACCGCTTCGGCAGACTCGACAAGCGCGTCATAGAACGCCGCATGAAGCGATACCTCGCCCTCGCAGGCCTCCCGCTCGACCTCTCCCCCCACAAACTCAGGCACTCCTTCGCGACTCACCTCCTCGACGCCGGCGCCGACCTCAGAAGCGTCCAGGAAATGCTCGGCCACTCTTCGCTCTCCACCACCCAAATCTACACCCACGTCTCCGTCGAACGCCTCAAGGACGAATTCGCCAAATCCCATCCGAGGGCCTGACCGCCATGTTCAAAGCAAGAGGTTTCATGCTCGACATAAGCCGCGACCGCGTGCCGACCATGCGCACGCTGCGGCTCATCGTCGACATTCTCGCAAGATACCGCTACAACCAGTTCCAGTTGTACATGGAACACGCTTTCGCGTACAGCGCCCACGAAGACGTCTGGGAAGAAGCCGACCCGATGACCGCCGCCGAAGTACGCAAACTCGACGCCTACTGCGAAATGCAGGGTCTGGAGCTCGTGCCCAACCAGAACACGTTCGGGCACATGGAGCGGTGGCTCGCCCTGCCGCGATACAATGCGCTGGCAAAGAACCCTGGCGGCAACATAATGACGCCCTGGAAGACGATAAAGAAGCATCCGACGACCCTCAATCCGTCCGACCCGGAGGCGTTTTCCCTCGTCGACGGTCTGCTTGGCGAGCTTCTGCCGAACTTCCGTTCTCCGCTCGCGAACATAGGTTGCGACGAGACGTTCGAAGTGGACGACCCGGAGGAATATCTCGCGTTTCTGCTAAAAGTCGCCGACGCAGCGCGGCGGCGCGGCAAGCGTCCGATGTTCTGGGGCGACATCATTCTCAAGCATCCGGACATGATAGAACGCTTGCCGAAAGACATGATAGCTCTCGATTGGGGCTACGAGGCGAACCATCCATTCGAGAGCGAGGCGCAGATGTTCGCAAAGTCGGGGCTCGAGTTCTACGTTTGTCCCGGCACGTCGTCGTGGCGTTCGCTCGCCGGGAGGATGGAAAACATGCGCGAGAACATGGCGGCGGCGGAGAAAGCCGGGCGGCTGCACGGCGCATCTGGCTTTCTCGTCACCGACTGGGGCGACGAGGGCCACTGGCAGCCTCTCGCCGCCTCGCTGCCGGGCATAATCCTCGGCGGCACTTTCGCCGCTTCCGGCCCGAAGGCCGCGAACATGGATCTCGAGCGCGAACTCGACTCGGTGATGGACGCGCCGCTTGGCGGTCTTCTCATGCGTCTCGGGACGCTCTATCTGCGCGGAGGAGCCTTGCGGGCGAATTGCTCGGAACTCTTCAACATCCTCGCCGGTCCCCATGGCTACTCGCGCCATCCGGGTCTCACGGACGCCGTGCTCGACGAAATCAGCGGCATCGCGCACGGGGTCAGAATCGCCGCCGAGCGCTGGGCCGACCGCAACGACTGGGCAAAGGAAATAGTCTACATGGCCGATTTGGTCGACTGCGCGTGCCACCGTCGCGACGAGGGGCGTCTGCGGGCGCTCCGCGAAGAACACGGGCGCGTCTGGCGGCTTCGTTCCCGCGAGGGCGGGCGCGTGGATTCTCTTTCAAAACTACCGAGGTTCTGAACAATGAGCTTCTTCAAGGCATACGACATGCGCGGCACGTTCGGCCGCGATTTCGACCTCGCGCTGGTGCGGAAAATAGGTGCCGCGCTGCCGGGCGTACTCGGTGCTCGCCGTTTTCTCGTCGGGCGCGACGCCCGCTCTACCGGCCCGGCGGTCGCCGCCGCGCTTTCTCGCGGCCTCGCCTCCGCCGGCGCCTCCGTCACCGACATCGGCCTCTGCTCCACGCCGATGGTCTATTTCTTCACGGCAGAGGACGGCTTCGACGCGAGCGTGATGGTTACCGCCTCGCACAATCCCGCCGGCGACAACGGACTGAAGGTCTCCGCTGCCGGGGCGCGTCCAGTCGGCTATGCTGACGGACTTGGGCGCGTCGAGGCCGCCGTCGCGGCGATGCCAGCCGCAGCTCCGGCGGCGGACGGCGACGCGGATGCGGCGCTTCCCGCCTCGGCGCAGCCGTCGGCGCCGAGTCCGGAGCATCTCGAGCGCTACATTGCCTGGCAGCGACGAGCGACGCCTCTCGACACGCCGGAATGCCGCGCCCTCAGATACGCCGTCGACTGCTCTTGCGGCGCGGCTGGCATTTTCGCGGCGGAACTTTTTCCCGGCGCCGTCATTCTAAACACCGTTCCAGACGGTCGCTTCCCGGCGCATTCCCCAAATCCGCTTCTCCCGGAAGCACAAAGGCAAATCGCCGAGCGCGTCGTCCGCGACGGCCTCGACTTCGGCATCGTGTTCGACGGCGACGCGGACCGCGCCATCTTCGTCGACGAAAGAGGGAGATTTGTGCAGCCGGACTACTTGATTCCATTCATTGCCCGCGCCTCGGCGCATCCCGGCGACACCGTCATCCACGACGTTCGCACGTCGCTCGGCGCCATAGAGACGCTGCGCGAAGACGGCTTCGAGCCGCTGATGGTGCCTGTCGGCCACGTGTTCGCGAAGAAGGCGCTGCGCGAACGAGGGGCGTCATGCGGCGGCGAACTCGCCGGGCACTATTATTTCAGCGAATTCCACAACTGCGATTCGGGCGTCTTGGCAGCGAGACGTATCATCGCGCAGGCCGCCGCCGCCAAGGCGCGCGGCAACACCTTCTCGCAGATGGTGGCGCCGGTATCGTCACGCTACGCCAATTCCGGCGAATTGAACTTCCGCGTCGAAGACAAGGACGCTGCGACGGAGCGCGCCCTCGCCGCCGCCGCCAAAGCGTTCGGACGCGAAATGTCGCGCTCGGAAATCGACGGCATCCGCCTCGGCTACGGCGACGGCTGGTTCTCGGTGCGGCGCTCCAACACGGAGCCGTTCCTGCGCCTGGTCGCGGAATTCCGCTCGCGCAGCCGCCTCGATTGCGCCGTGCAGCTGCTCTCCGAGGCAATCGAAAACGGGCGCTAATCCAGAACTCCACAATCCAGGCATCGCAATCACCATGAGCAAAAGCAAAGCCATCATATACGCGATTCTGGCGGCGGCGGCCGTCGTGCTGTTCTTCGCCATGAACAGCGAAACGGCGAAAATAAAGCGCGTGTTCGCGTCATTGGAGCGCATGGCGCGGCGCGAGGCGGCGGAAACAGTCCTCGAGAGCGCGGCGAAGGCCCAGACTCTCTCGCGGTTTTTCACGAGCCCGTGCCGCTTTTCGTGCCAGGAGCCGCGCTTTGACACTCAAATCGGGCGCGACGACCTCTCCGGCGCGATACTCGCTTTCCGTTCTGGCGCCGGCGTGTTCGAAATCGAGTTCTCCGGCCTTGACGTTGCCGTCGAAGGTTCGCTCGCGCAAGTGGACGGGACGGCCACCGTAAAAGGCGGCACCGTCGCGTCGCGGATTGGACGCTCTTCGCAGCGTTTCCTCGCGGAACTCGAGAAGCGCGACGGCAAATGGCTGATTGCCGGAGTACGCGCCTACAACCCGTGACGCATCGGGCTTTGGTCACGGCTCCAGAGCGGCGTTTGGCGCCTGACGCCACTCGACGGCGACACCGGAGAGGCGGGCGAAGCGGCGGCGCATGACTTCGGCGGCTTCGGGATTGGAGTCGATGAGGACGGCGTTTCGTCCTAGCGCGGCCGCGCTCTCGCCGAGCGTCCCGGAGCCGGCGAAGAAGTCGAGCAGCGTGTCGCCGGGGCGCGAATGTATCTTCACGATGCGGTCGATTACGCCGCGAGGCTTCTGCGTCGCGTAGCCGGTCTTCTCGCGGCTCGCCGGCGCCACGATTGTATGCCACCACACGTCGGTCGGCGTCTTGCCGCGCGCCGCCTTCTCAGGGCCCACAAGGCCAGGTGCCATGTACGGAATGCGGTCCATGTCGTCGTAGTTGAACGTGTAGTCTCCGGGGTCCTTGGCGTACCAGAAAATGGTGTCGTGCTTCGCACTCCACTTCTTTTTCGACCGCGCCCCATAGTCGTAAGCCCAAATGATTTCGTTCATAAAGGAGTCGCGGCCGAATATGCCGTCGAGCATCACCTTGCAGTAGTGCGCCTCGCGGTAGTCTATATGGAAGAAAAGCGAGCCGGACGGTTTCAGGACGCGCCTGGCCTCGCGCAGACGCGGCTCGAGAAAGCCCATGTAGTCGTCGAACGCATCGCTGTAGCCGTAGGACGGGTCGCGGACGCGCTCGCCGCGTTCCGTGTGGAAGCGCGTTCGCAGCTGCTTGCGCCCGGTGTTGAACGGCGGGTCAGTGTAAATCATGTCCACGGACTCCGAAGGCATGGTCTTGAGGACCGGCAAGTTGTCGCAGACAAATATTTCTATGCGCGTGCTGTTCATGGCAGGGCGGACATTATACCATAAAAGCGCAAAGCGCGGCGCGTGGAAATATGGTAAAATATGCGGCATGGGAACGAAGACAGCAAGCGAACTTGAAAAGACGTACGGGGCACCCGGCAGAATCGGGTTTCGCTTCGGGCATTGCGGGCAGCCGGTGGCGACGCTGGCCGGCCCTTACGGGACTGCGGAAGTCGCCCTGCTCGGCGGCAACGTGCTGACATACAAGCCGACGGGCCAGCCGCCCGTCATATACCGCTCTCCCAAGGGCGACTACGGCCGCACAGACAGCATCCATTGCGGCATACCCGTGTGCTGGCCGTGGTTCGGCAAGTCCGGCGAACCCGGCACCAAGCCGCACGGCTTCGCGCGCATCTGCGCTTTCGACGTGCGCTCGACACGCTACACCGAAGAAATGAGCGAAATCGTGCTGGGACTCAAGTCGTCCGAGGACACGCGCTCGCTCTGGCCGCACGACTTCGACCTGGAGCTGACCGTCAGCGTATCGATGAAGCTCAACCTGAAGTTGCGTACGCGCAACACCGGCAGCGAGCCGTTTCTGCTTACCGAGGGTTTCCATCCGTATTTCCTGGTGGGCGAGCGCGAGCGCGTGACGGTACGCGGCGTGGACGGGCTTTCGTTCGTGGACGCGCGCGACATGAGCGAGGGCGTGTTCGCCGGGGACTTCGCGGCGACCGAGCCAAGCGACCACGTGGTGACGATGCCGGAGGGGCGCGTGCGCCATGAAGTCGCGCTTCTCGACCCGGTGCTGCGCCGCGCAATCGCCGTCGCCTCCACGGGCAACCGCAAACTCGTAATCTGGAATCCGGGCCCCGGCAACTCCCTCACCGACCAGGCTCCGGACGACTGGCGCAAGTTCCTTTGCGTCGAACCGGCAACGCTCTGGCGCGATGCCGGCTTCACGCTCGCTCCGGGCGAGGAGCACGTCCTCGAGGCGGCAATCCAGAGCACGTTGGAGACTTGAGCGGGAAATGAGCATCCTATACCGCTACGTGCTGCGCGAATATCTGGTGCCGCTGGGCTACTGCCTCGCTGGCTTCATCTCGATTTACGTGCTGTTCGAGCTTTTCGGGTCGTTCTCGCGCCTGATGGAGGCGAAACTGCCGCTGTCGCTGACGGTGCGCTACTTTCTCGGCTACATGGCGCCGTTCTTCCACTATCTGGCGCCGGCGGCGCTCATGCTGGCGGCGCTGTACACGATGTGGAACTTCTGCCGCCAGGGAGAGCTGGTGGCGATGCGGGCGAGCGGCGTCTCGTTCCTCGCCATTGCCGCGCCGATTTTGAGCGTCGCCGTGGCGATGGCCGCGCTTGTCGCGTGGGTAAACGAGGAATACGTGCCGGCTCACGCGCAGTGGGCCAAGCGACTGCGCGCCGAGCGCTTCGACTTGAAGAAGGTCAAGCGAGCCGCAGGCATCGCTTTCCGCAACGCCAAGGACGGACGCACCTGGTCTGTCGGTTCCGCCGCAGACCCCTTCGCCAGACACCTCCTCGACGTCAAAGTCGTCGAAGATCGTCCAGGCGGCTCGCGCCTCTATTCCGTCACCGCAGAAAAGGCAGACTGGCTCGACGGCGAATGGTGGTTCACCAATCCGCGCATAATCCACTACGACAGCGCCGGCGCCCAGGTCGCCTCGAAAACGCAGGCTCTCGACGCCCTTCCGCTGCGCGTCTTTCCCGACCTCCGCGAACGGCCCGACGACCTCATGGCGCAGAACCGCGACTGGCAGTACAATTCCGTGCGTTCCAAGCTGCGCTACTTGCGCAAGAACAACGACATTTCGCCGGAGCGACGGCGCGACGGCGTCTACGAAGCCTGGGCGCAAATCATGTCCCCCCTCGCCTGCATCGTCATAACGCTCTTCGCCATTCCAGCCGGCATCGCTTCCGGCCGGCAGAGCGTCTTCCGCGGCATCGTGGGCGCACTCGTCATGTTCTTCGCTTTCTACGCGCTCGTCATAGGCGGCATGGTCGGCTCGAACCTCGGCCTCGTGCCGCCGATTCCCGCAGCCGTCCTGCCGCACGTCATATTCCTGGCTTTGGGCGTCAGGGCGTTCCGCAAACAGCGCTGACAGGCATGGCAAAACCCTATTCAGTTTCGCCCGACGGCGTGTTGCTGTCCGTTCGCGCGCAGCCGAGGAGCTCCAAGCCCGGCTTGGAGCTTCTGCCGGGCGGCGACGCCGTGAAAGTGCGCATCCGCTCCGCGCCGGTGGACGGCAAGGCGAACAAGGAACTTGTCGAAACGCTGGCCGACGCTTTCGGGATAGCCAAGTCGCGCATCGCCATCAAGGGCGGCGAGACGTCGAAAACCAAGCGCGTCCTGCTCGCCGGGCTCTCGGCCGATGATGTCGAGAAGACGCTCGCGCACAATCAGCCACAGCAAAACCCATGAAAATCTACGTCGCCACCCATAACGCGCACAAAATCGAAGAGTTGCGCGAAATCCTGCCGGAAGCGCAAATCGAGGCGGACGACCCTGAAGGGGCCGTCGAAGATGCGCCAGATTTCGCCGGCAACGCGCTGATAAAAGTCAGGGCGATAGCGAAATGCCATCCCGGGGAGTGGTGCATGGCGGACGATTCGGGTTTGGAGGTGGCAGCGCTGGGCGGAGCGCCGGGCGTGCGCAGCGCGCGTTACGCCGGCGAACCATCCGACAGCCGCGCGAACAACGCCCTTCTGCTCGCGAATCTCGCAGGGGCAGCCGACCGCTCCGCCAACTTCACCTGCGCCATCGCCATCGTGTCGCCCTCCGGCGAAGAAAGCGTCGTGACCGGCAAATGTTACGGTCGCATAGCCCAGGCGCCGAGCGGGGGCGGCGGCTTCGGCTACGACCCGCTTTTCGTGCCGGACGGCTACGAGGAGTCGTTCGCGTCGCTCGGCGCCGACGTCAAGAACTCGATTTCCCACCGCGCCCGCGCCATCGCGCTCGCGCTTCCAATCCTCAAGCGGCACGAATTCCCGCAAGAAGGAGCACACCAATGAAGAAGCCGACATTCTCTATTCCCGTTGCGGCGCTGCTCGTCGGCGCCGCGCTTGGATACTGCCTGGCGCCGTCCGCCGCGCCGCAGCAACCAACCGAACCGGCTGCCGCGTCGCCGGCGACCCCGACCCAGAGCGTTGTAGCCGCCGCCGCCGAACCCTCCGACGCCATGCTCCAGGCGCTGCGCAAGCGCATCCGCGACCTGGAGGCCCTAATCCAGCAAGAACGCGCCGCCAAATCCGCTCCTGCGCAAACGCGCATCGACGAGCCCGACGCCGAGCGCGAGCGCCACCCTCGCTCCCCGCGAGAAATGATGGAGCGCCTACGCCGCGAAGACCCCGCCCGCTTCGCGCAGATGACAAACAGCATGGCACGCTTCCGCCGCGAACGCATCGCCAGAGCTCAGTCCAAAATCGATTTTCTCTCCTCCATCGACACTTCGTCCATGTCCGCCGACGACCTCAAGACGCACGAGACTCTCCAGAACATGATAGAGCGCCGCGAAGAAATAGAGGCGAAGATGCACAACCCCGACCTGACGGACGAGCAGAGACGGGAAGTGTTCGAGGAGATGCACGCGGCCGACCGCGAGATACGCCGCCTCAATGCCGCCGAACGCACCTGCCTGCTGACGCAGACCGCCGAGGCCCTCGGCTATTCCGACGAGGACGCCGAGGAAATCGTGGCGACGATAAGCGAAATCATCACGGCGACGGAAGGGCATCGCGGCGGCCCGCCGCCGCACAGGCGACATGGCTCCGCGCAAGGACAGGAGCCGCCTGGCCATGAATGACGGCGACGCCTGGCCGGAATTCACGGCAGACCCGGCGCACGTGAAGCGCGAACGCGCCAAGGCCCGCGCACTGCGCTCCACCGACTGGTGGCGCGCCAAAATCGCCGCCGGCGTCTGCCACTACTGCGGCAAGCGCGTAGGCCCCGACGCCCTGACAATGGACCATGTGATTCCCGTGGCGCGCGGCGGCAAATCCACTCGCGCCAACTGCGTCCCCTGCTGCAAGGATTGCAACAACTCCAAGCGAGCCCTCACGCCCGCTGAACAAATCCTCTCCAAACTTTTCCCCGAATAGACCGCGCCGGACCCCACCCGCAAAACCGCCCCGTCGGGAACGCGCGAGACGAGCGTCACGTGCTTGTAGAACACGCCGTCCGCTGTTGCCGTATGGCCGGTTGCGTCCGTGCCAGGGGTTGCCGCGCAGTGCCACCAAGCGATGCGTCTAGTGCCACCAAGCAATGCGTCTAGTGCCACCAAGCAATGCGTCT
>CAMZET010000001.1 GCA_947305825.1 uncultured Verrucomicrobiota bacterium | reverse complement strand
ATGCCATTCCGCTTTTGCTCTCCACAAGTTTCCGCTTTTGCTTTCACCGCGACACATCTTCAGGACGGGGGAAAATTGTATAATCTATCGGGTAGGCTGTTTGCGGAGTGGTTTGCGGCTTTTCCCCACCATGCCGGCAGGTCAAATATGGGGGTGCGGGGGTAGGCGGCGGCCTACCCCTAGGCGTATGCCTGGCCTGGTCCCGGGGGTAGCGTATCCCGCCCCGCAGCGCTGTGGGAAAATGCCATGAAACCGCCCTTGAAGTTGTCTGTCCTTGGCTGTTCCCGCATGGGTTCCGGCAGGGGGAACACGGTGAAGACTCAAGGTTCAGAGCGCAGAGGCGCGAGCGAGCTGGTCCTCTATCCACGCCGGGTCGATGCTCTGCTGGGGGGAGTCGAAAATCAGCCCCGCATAGTCGTAGCGCCATTCGTCGTTAGGCGAGGGCGGCCAGAACACGCCGAGCGAGATGCGGCGCAGTATTTCGCGGACGAGGCGGTCGGAGTCCGGAGCCCAGTCTTTGGCGCATACCGCCTCCGAAAACGCGGTTTGCTCTTCCGTCTCGCCGAGGACGCAGTAGCAGGCTGAGATGCGCTCTTGCACGCCCGCAGCCTCGAGCATGGCGCAATAGAGCGGCAGCTGGAGACTTCGCCAGGCGAATTCCCTGGGCTTGCCGCGTTGCATCTTCGTGGCGAGCGGCAGGGTGCGCGAGCGGGCGAATTCGACGGAACGGGAGGAGGAGTCGAAGGGGGAGGCCCGGTCGAGGTTTTTCCAGGTCTTGTAGTCTATGACGCACCATTCGCGAGTGGACGGGTTGAAGTCGATGCGGTCGGCGCGGCCGCGGATTTGCACACCGTCGTAGACGACGCGCATGGGGCGTTCGGAGAAGCGGATTAGCCAGCCGTCGCGGCGGCGCTGGGCCTGCCTTCGGGCGAAAGCGGCAAGCCTGGTGCGCGCGGACTCGATTTGCAGCTGGACCAGTGCTGGGGCGTCTGCGCCGAAACGCTTTTGCGCAAGCTCGTCGAGGTGGCGCGAAAGGCTGGCTGCGATTTCGCTCTCGTCGTCGCTTGCGGCGGTGTCGCCTCTGGCCCAAGCGTCCAGGACGTCGTGGCAGAGAGAGCCGAAACGGGCGGAGTCGAGTTCTTCGGCGGCGTCATCGACGCACTCACCGAAGCGCGTACGCAAGAAATAGGTGAAAGGGCAGCGGAGATAGCAGTCTATGTCCGAAGGGGAGGTTCTGTCGAGTGGGCGCGTGCCGGGCGGCGCGTCGGCGGCGGAACCTGGAATAGGCAGGGCGAGACGCCATTTTGGCGGCAGTGTGCGGTGGCGTTCGGGAGCGGGCGCGGCTATGTCGGCGTATAGCCGGCGCGCGCGGGCGGCGAAAACCGCATCGTCCGTCGTGCGCAGCAAGAGGCGCGATGGCTTGAGCGCGGTGCGGTCGGATGCCTGGGCGTGGAAGGAGATGCGGACGAAGCCTTGCGGACGCGACAAGACGGCCTCGCGGAGCATGAAAGCGTCGCGGCGCGCGCGCACGGCGTTGGTGGTTAGCCCCAGCGCCTCGCGGAGCGAATCCGGAACAAACGCATGCCCGACGACGCTTTCGGGTACGACGCCTTCCTGCATTCCGAGTATGACGAGTTCATGCTGCGGCAAAAACGGCAATTCAAGCCAGCCGTCGGTGGCAATGGCGCCGTCGCAGCCGGGTTCGAGGGAATAGGAAGCTGTTTCCAGCGCTTTGGCGAAAAGAAGTCGTTCCTGCGCTGGCGGCAAATTCATGTCGGCGAAGGAATCGAAGAGAGCGGCGAGTGCGGCGGCGGCGGCGGCGAATTCGCGGTCTTCGGGCCTGGTTTCGTCGAGCGAACGGCATGAGAAGAGTTCTGCGAGCGCGCTGCGCAACGATTCTGCGCAAGAGAAGGTATGCGAGCCGGCGTCCGGCGCGGCGAAGCGCTTGCCGAAGTCGAGGAGTTCGATGGCGGCAGACAGGGAAGGGGAAGCGTGACGCAGGACGTCCTCCGCCGTCTCCGGCAGATGCGAAGAACGGATATCGTCGAGTTCGACGAGAAGTTGCGCCATGCCGTCGTGGTCGAGGGAAAGTTTTGCGGACAGGTAGCGCTGCACGTCGCCTTGGCGAATGAAACTGGAGAGCACGTCGAAGCGGCGCTCGGCCAGGAGGGCGAGGATTTGGGCGGCGAGGCGGCCAAGGGAACTGGAAGCGACGAGCGAGCGGGCGGGATTGTGCAGCGTGACGCCCACCGAGGAAAAGGAGCCCTCGAGTTCGGGGAAGAACTCCGGCTGCGCGAGCACCACTGCCGGAAGCGCGTCCGTTTCCGGCACCGAGGCGAAGTGGGCGGCGGCGGCGGCGGCTTCCGAGCCGGGCGTGGGATATGCGAATATGGCCGCGTCCGGGAGCGAAAGTTCGGCAAGATGCGTGTCGGCGACGAGTCGCCCGAAAGCGTCGAACGCATCCTCCTCGCCAGACGGCGCGTGGACAAAGGCGGTGACGGGCAGACCAGATGCGGACAGGACGCGCACGAGCGCCGGCGGCGGTGCCACGAAACCGGGCAGCACGATTTCCTCGACTTCCGGCAGGTCCGGCCCGTTCTCGATGACGGCGAGCGTGTCTTCGGCGGGGAGCGTCAGGGAGCGGGCGTGCAGGACGGCGAGATAGCGCTCCTCGAGACGAGCGAGTTCTTGCCAGCGGCGCACTTCGAAGTCGAGGTTGTCTCCCTTGATGATTTCGGCGGCGCGCCTTGCGACGTCGCGCATCAGGTACGGGCCCTCGGCGAGAATCCGCCAGATGCGCGAAAGCGTGCTTGCGGTGTCCACTGCCTGTTGCATGGACATGGCGCGCGCTTTTCGCGCCGGGAGCAGGTGGGGGAATTCGTCTGGGCCGGCGGCAAGCAGCGTCTCGGCCAGTGCGCTCAAGCGCATGACCTCCTCCGCTTTCGCGCGCAGCGCGCCATCGGCACCGCGCTCTTTTCCCAAGAGTTGGGACGGGGTTTTGACGACAGGGGCGGCCACTGCGCCGAGCCGCCGCGCCAAAGCCTCGCGAATGTGGCGCCCGGCTCCGCGCGTCGGAGCCACCACCATTACGTGAGAAAGCGACAGCACTCCCGCCGACGTCCGCCGCGCGCGCGCTTCAAGTCGCCGCACGGCCTCGTCAAGCAGGAGCCTGCCGCTTTCAAGCTGCTCAATCCGCCACAACTACACTCTCTTCTCGCCGTCGACGAAGACGGCGCTCGGACGCCACGTGCGCGGATTGATTACCACCAAATCTGCAATGTAGCCGGGTTCGACCTTGCCGAGTTCGTTCCCCCAGCCCTGTTCGATTGCCTGGTTCCAGGACGTGGTCCTCACAAGGTCCTTGAGAGGAATGCCGGTGACGTCGTGCACGTTCTTGAGACCGTTGCCCATCCAGAGCGTGGAACCAGCGAGGTTGCCGCCCTTGACGAGACGCGCCTCGCCGTTCTCGAGCTTGACCCCGAGCCCGCCCATCGTGAACTCGTAGCCGTCCTTGCAGTGCGAGCAGCGCAGGGAGTCGGTAATCATCTGGATGTGAGCCAGACTGCGGCGCGTGAAAATCAGTTTCAGCATGTCGTCGCAGAGATGTATCCTGTCGCAGATGACTTCGGTGTTCAGGTCTTCGATGAGAAAGCCGGCGCCGACCATGCCTATTTCGCGGTGGTGAAGCGGCGTCATCTGGTTGCAGAAGTGCGTCATGTGGCGAAGGCCGTTCTTGTAGGCGGGCATGAGGTCGGCAAGCTTCGCTCCGGTATGGCCGCAGCTGGGCACGACGCCGAGCTTGAAGCAGTCCTTCGCGAATTTGGCGCCGCCCTCGGTCTCGACGGCGTACGAAATTTGCTTCACCGGGAAGATTTTGGAAATCTCGCGCACTTCGGTGATGGAAGGCTTGCGGACGAATTTGGGGTTCTGCGCACCGCAGCACTTCTCGTTGATGAACGGCCCTTCAAGATGGATGCCGGGGGTCTTGGAGTATTTCATGCCGTCGTCGGCATACGCCGCCAGGTTCTGCGCGGCCTGCACAAGCTCCTCGTGCGAGACGGTCAGCGTCGTCGGAAGGAACGTCGTCACGCCCTCGGCCAGTTTCCCTTTCGCTATCTCGAAAATGGCGTTCGGGTCGGCGTCGCAGAAATCGAATGTATTCGCGCCGTGCGTATGGACGTCGATGAAGCCCGGCATCAAGTACTGACCGGATATGTCAACCACTTCGTCGGCGCCGTGCAAGGATGCGTTCTTGCGCGTCGATATGCTCGCAATCTTCTTGTCTTCAATCGTGACGGTCGCATTTTCAATGTCGACGTCAGGCGAAATAACATGGGCGTTCTTGATTACAATCTTCGACATTTGTTCGTTCCTTCTTTTGAAGTTTAGGGATATTATACCAAAATTTCGCAACTCCGTGTTATGAATCTGCAAACGGCAATGGGAAAGGCCGTTTGGCAAAGTGAATGCACCCTCTTCGGGAATCCGGGTCGCATTCACTCTGTCTTTTCGGTTTTTCATGGATTTTTGTGGAAAGCGACCTTCTGCCATGCAGGATGCCCACAACCTCCATCACCTCTCGCACTTCGCAAAACGCTTGCACAATCAGCTCGAGGTTCAACTTTCCGCACCTGAAGAGAATTGCTGTCCGATAGTTCTCAAAGTTCCTGAAACTTCGAGCTGCAGCCTTACGTCCAAATGTCGCCATTCCCTTTCGGCGGCATTGTCGTAAAGGGTTGAGTGATTGCCGCATATTGGACATGGCGCAGCCTTGTCAGCATATTCGAGATAAACATCCACACGGGATTTCGCGAGATTCAGATTGACGGATTTTACCGTCCAAGATTCGCCAAGTCCAGCAACTGTTCGTAGTGTTTTGTAAATTCCATGTCAGACCGTATACCAAATTTTGGTTCACTGGAATAGTGGCCGAGCCGATTGTGTAAGCGTTTTTGCGAAGTGGGAGAGGTGATGGGGGTAGGGGGTATCCGGCATGGCAGGATGTCGCTTTCCACAAAAATCCGTGAAGAACCGCAAATCCGTGCTTGTCAAGGCGAAGCCGCTTGTCATTACTTGGTTGGGCGTCGTCTTGCCGGGGCAGTCAGACGTCGATGCGGACGATTCTGCGTATGACGAGCCAGCCGGCGGCGATGAGCAGCGCAGTGGCGGCGAGGCAGGCCGCGCCAGTGAGCGAGCAGAAGAACGGGAGCATCAAGCGCGGCCTGACGGCAGTCAGCGCGCCGCCCAGAATCACGGGCATGGACGAGACGATAATGCCTTGCATCCGCCCCTGTGCCGTGAGCGAGCGCACCTTGCGCTCCACGCGCATCCTTTCGCGTATCGTCGCAGCAATCTTGTCGAATATTTCCGTGACGTTGCCGCCGGAGCGGCGTGCGACGAGGAGCGCGGTCGCGACGAGGGAAAGGTCGTCGGAGCCGACGCGGGCCGTCATGGACTGCAGGGCGTCTTCGAAACTCATGCCGACGTGCATCTGGCGCTGGAGTATTTCGAATTCCTCTGCTATGGGCTTGTCGCCGTTCTCTACGACGGCGTCGAAGGCCTGGGAGATAGCCAGACCCGCGCGAAGCGCGTTGGACATGGTGGCGAGCGCCTCCGGGAGCTGCTCGTCGAACTTGGCGCGGCGGCGGGCGTCCAGCCATTTCGCGACGGGGCTTGCGCCGTTCTGCCAGCCGTGCTTGATTTTGACAGCCGAAACGGCCAGCCAGACGAAGGAGGCGAAGGAGACGGCGGCTAGCGCTGCGGCAATCCAGGGAAGGAACTCCATGACGCTACCCCCGCAGCCTCGTCACGTTGATTTCCCGCTGGCAGGACGGGTCGAACATGGCGATGTCGCAGCCGATGCCGCGGCCGGCCAATTGCTCGTACCAGGTCGGCACTGCGCCGGTCGCGCGCAACTCGCCCAGCACGCGCCCTCGCGAGTCCACGCCGGTCTGGCGAAACGCGAATATGTCCTGCATCACAATCTGGCTGCCCTCCAGTCCGGTCACCTCTGTGATTGCCGTGACCTTGCGCGTGCCGTCGGAAAGCCTGGCTTCCTGTATGATTATGTCGACGGCGCTGGCAATCTGTTCGCGTATGGCGCGCGAAGGCAGGTCCATGCCGCTCATGAGAACCATCGTCTCGAGGCGGGAAATGACGTCGCGCGGAGAATTGGCGTGGACTGTCGTAAGAGAGCCGTCGTGGCCGGTGTTCATGGCCTGGAGCATGTCGAGCGCCTCGCCGCCGCGGCATTCGCCGACCAGGATGCGGTCCGGGCGCATTCTGAGGCAGTTGCGCACCAGGTCGCGGATTGTGACGGCGCCCTTGCCTTCGATGTTCGCCGCCCGCGCCTCGAGGCGCACCACGTGCGGCTGCAGGAGCCGCAGTTCCGCCGCGTCTTCCACCGTGATTATGCGTTCGCTCGACGGTATGTAGCCGGAAAGCAGGTTCAAAAGGGTGGTTTTGCCGGAACCCGTGCCGCCGGCCACGATGATGTTCTTGCGCAGCCAGACGCACAGCTTCATGAACTGCGCCGCATTGTGCGTCCAGGTCCCGAGGCGCATGAAATCGTCCGGCGTCATGCTTCGTGCCGTGAACTTGCGTATGGTGACGGTCGGCCCGGAGAGCGCGAGAGGCGCGATGATGGCATTGACGCGGCTACCGTCCGGCAGGCGAGCGTCAACGTAAGGCGAACTTTCGTCGATGCGGCGCCCGAGCGGCGAGACGATGCGCTCGATTATGCCGAGTATGCTTTCGTCGTCCGTGAACTGGCAGTCCGAGAGTTCCAGCCGCCCGTTGCGCTCGACGTACACTTGCTCCGGGCCGTTCACCATGATTTCGCTCACGGTATCGTCGGCAAGCAGCTCTTCGAGCGGCCCTAGGCGCATCGCTTCGTTGAAGACGTCCTCCTCGAGGCGAACGGCGTCTATTCCGTCCGGTAGGCGGCCGCGCTTGACTACTTCGTGGATGATTTGCTTGATTTTGGCGCGGGCGGCGTCTTCAAGCGCCTCCTGCTCCACGCCGTCCAGCGTGAGGCGCTTCAGGTCGAGCCGTTTCAGGAGTTCTCGCTGGATTTGCTGCTGGACTTCCCGCCGCAGCGTTCGCAGCGGGTCTGCGCGCGCCGGAGAAGTCGCATCGTTCTCCTGTTGCAGTCGCGCCGCCGTGTCGGCGTCGTTTTGCGCGGCTGCGGTCTCTGTCTTGGCGCTTTGCTCGTTCTCGTCGCCGCCGTCGCTCACGCGCAGCAGCGCCTGGCCGATTTGTACGACCATGCCGCCGTCCAGCGTCACCGGGGAATCTATGTCCTCGCCGTTTATCCAGGTGCCGTTGGCGCTGTGCAGGTCTTCAATCCTGGCGATGCCGTCGCGCACCGTGATTACGGCGTGTCGTTCGCTCACGTCTGCAAACGCCAGGCGCACGTGGCACGACGCCCCACGCCCGACGAGATACGTGCCGTCGTTGAGGTCGCGCGTCTCGCGCACGCCGTCTATCAATGTCGTCAAGGTCAGCATTGTGTTTTAAAGTATAGCAAATTTCCGTAGGGTGCGCCTTGCGCGTACGCTAGTCAAGGCAGTCGCAGTGAGGAGGATGCGAGAGCGGCGGCCTGTGTTTCGTCGTGGGTGACCATGACGACGGCGATGCCATATGCGGCGGTGGCGGAAAGGATTTTGGCGAGGTCGGCAGCGGTTTCCGTGTCGAGCGCGGCGGTGGGTTCGTCGAGAAGGAGGATGTCGCGCGGCGCGGCCAGGGCGCGGGCGATGAGTACCCGCTGGCGCTGCCCGCCGGAAAGCTCGTGGTACGGCTTGGACGCAAGCCCTGCGATGCCGAGACGCACCATTGCGCGGTCTGCGCGGCGGCGTTCCGCCGCAGTGTAGAACGGCCGCAGCAGGCGCGTACTCTGGCATCCGGAACGCACGACCTCTCTCGCGGATGCGGGGAAGTCCCTCTGCGTCGGCCCTTGCTGCGGCAGAAAACCGATGGATGGGCGACAGCCTGAAGCGCCGGCAAAGAGGATGTCCCCTCCGCGCGGAGCCAGTATGCCGGCGATGGTCTTGAGAAGGGTGGTCTTGCCGGAGCCGTTCGCTCCGAATACGCAGAGGAATTCGCCGGCGCACAGCGTGAAGTCCGGCACGGCGATTTCACGTCCGCCAGGATATCCGACCCGCAGGGAATGCGTCTCGAACAGCGGTTTAGGCGTTTTGTCAGGCGTGGATGGCATTGCGGTGTCTCGAAAGGTAGGAATACAAGCAGTTCAAATCGGCTCCGGAGGTCATTCTTTGCGCACGAGCGGGGCCTCCAGCCTGCGGACGGTTCTTTCCGGCAGGATGAACACGGCTTCGGTGGCGCCGAGCGTGGCGTAAACGCCGCCGGATTCCAGCGCGTCGCCGATGAGGATGTTGCGCCGCAGGGAATCCTCGCGGTCCTGGTCGACGGCAATAGTGACGCGCGGGTTCTCCAGGCCGAAACGGCGCAGGTCGGACGGGCTGACCTTCAGCTTGACAATGCCGTCCGCGACCAGAGGGGAAAGCGTCTCGATAGCGGCTTCGACGGCCGGGACGTTTACGGAGCCGCCTACCGGGCTTTTCTCGACGTTCCAGGCGCGGCGGTCTTTGTCGTAGACTATGGAGGTCGGCATCGGGCCGCGGAAGCCGGAGACAACCAGGCGTTTGACTGCCGCAGCGTCGATTTTGAAGATTTCGCGGCTCCTGAGGCTTTCCAGGCGGATGCTGCCGAGCGCGGAACTGCGCAGGATGGATACGGCTTGCTGGCTGGCGCCGGACGGCTGCGCATCAGTCGAAATCGACACGGAGATGCTCCAGTCCTCGACGCCGGGCGGCGCAAGGTCCGCCGATGTCAGCGCGAAGAGTCGTTCCAGGAGTGCATCGACGGTCTCCTGGTCCGTCGGCGCGGCCACCGGCGCGTCGAGCCGCCACGAGCCGTCTTCGCCTTTGGCCAGCAGATACGAAACAGGACCGTCCATTATGGAAATTCTGGCGGCTGCGGACGGCTCGAACGGGAAGAGCCTGGAATCGGTGAACTCGGCGACACCGGCTAGCGCCTGGTCTTTCAGCGTCGCTGGCACCGTGGCAATCGCGCCGGCATTCTGCATGAGCGCGTACACCTTGCCGTCCTTGGCTTCCTTGCCGAAGGAGACCTGCTGGTCGGAGCCGTCCGCGCACTTCATGGTGATGGTGACGGCGGATTCGGGGTCGAGCCCGTAGCCGGCGAGAAGCGATACGGTGGCATTTGCCCCCTCGTTCTTCGCGCCGGTAGGCCATACGAAATCCGATGCTTCTGCGGAGGCTATGTCGCCAAGCATTTTGCGTATTTTCGCGGCTGATGCGGCGGTCTTCCTCGGCTCGGTCATCTTCCAGGTGTCGCCGTCGCGCATGAAGCGCATGAAAGCCCCCGAACCGCGCTTAAGGTCGAAGGATGAGACGGGCCCGGCGCTGTCCGGCAGAAGCGTGCGGCAGCGCAGGCTGTCGGCATCCAGGTTCACGCTCGCGTAGGCGTTGGACGTCACGACATAAACGGCATCCTCGCCGTCTACGGCGGCATAAACCCCGTCGCCGATAGGCGTAGGCAAGCCGAAGAGGATTGTAGTCGTGGCGTCGGCTGCCGAGATAGCGACGCGCAGGGCGTGCTGCGCGTCCAGCCCGAAGTCTTCGCGCGAGCGACCCAGGCGCTCGAGTTCCTGGTCGGAGAGCGTGTCTTCGATTTCGCAGGTAGAGAGGAGGTCAATCATTTTCAGGACGGCGCGTTCGTCGGTAGATGCGGCGAAAGGTTCGACGAGGCGCCAGGCGGTCATGCGCGCGAGGACGGCGTCCTGCCGGCCGTCTCTGGAGATGGCGATGCGCGAAGGGGAGGAGAACTGCTGGTCGAGGAGCGAAGTGCGCTGTACGAGAGCGGCGCGCACGCCAAGTTTGTAGGAGAGCAGGAAGTGCGCGCCGAGAGTTAGGAAGAGCGCGATGGCTAGCCATAGCATGGCGCGGCGGTTTTTCAAGAGCGCCTCCTCTCGTAGGCGACGAAAGCGAGCAAGGAGAAGAATACCAAGAACGGGAAGACGATGGCGGAGGCGACAAGGAAACGAGCGCGCGCCGCGCGGTCCATGCCTGATACTAGGACGCCGGCCTCGACCCCCGACTCGGCAATGGCGTCGGTGCCGGAGAGGAAGGCGATGCAGTTGTGGAAGAAGTCGCGGTTGGCGTTGGCGCGAGCGGCCAGTTGCCCGTTGAGCGCGAACGCGGCGTCGCCGATTGCGATTATGCGCGTAGGGCGCAGCGCCAGGTCGTCGCCGGCGAGCGCACCGCGTTCGGCCAAAGCGGCAATGCAGACGTCGCCCACCTTGGCGAGCTCGGAATATTCCGGGCGGTCCGCCCCGGCCCCCTCCGCCGCCGCACTGGGCGCGAATGCCACCGGCTTCTCGAATATCACCTGCGACCCTTTCAGCGGGTCGCAGACCGGATGGTCGGAAAAGTCGGAGACGATGACGTCGGTTCCCGAAAGCGTCCTCGCTCCGGAGATTGCGGCTGCGACCGGGCGAATTCCCCAGGCGGTCATGAGCGTAGCGACGCCGCCCTGGTCTGCCGACGACATGAGCGCGAGCATCCGCCCGCCTTTGCGGAGATAAGCGTCCAGCCGTGCCGTCTCCGCGCGCGAAAAATCGCTTCTGGCGCCGGCAATCACGACGAGTGCGCAGTCGTCTGGCACTTGCGCACCCGCCGCCAAATCTAGCGGGAGGTTCCTGTATCCGCCCTGTACGAGGTCGCGCGCTATGTCACTCATCCCCCAGGGCCCGTACGCCTCGAACGAGGCTTCGCCGTGCCCGGAAGTCCAGTATATGCTGCGGCGTTGCGGCGGCATCGCAATGCGCAAAATGGCGTCGGCCGCCTGCCTGTCGCCAAAGCCGTCGATGAGCGGCATGACCGCGATGCGGCGCCCGCGCTCGAATACCAGCGAATCCTCGTGGACGCCAAGGCGGATGAGACGCTGCGCAGCGCCGAAGTCCCACCGAGGGTCGACATACCTGACGAGCAACCGCGCTCCGCCCTGGCCCTCCGCTTCGCGCGAGAGCGAACGAAGAAAGTGCGAAAGCGCGCGGAAGCGCGTGTCGCGCCGCGACAGGAATGCCGTCACCGTGATTTCCCCGCGAGCTTCCGAAAGTATGGACTGGGTGCGCTCCGAGAAGCGGCGGTCTTCGTGCACGCCCAGCTGCATGTCCAGGGTCGTGTCTACCCTATGCAGGAGCGTGACGAGGGAAACGACGAGGGCGGTGGCGAGGGCGATGGTTATGGACGTGGACCACTTGAGCGCCCTGGCGCCGCGGCCGACGAAACGCACGGACGCCACGGCTTTGGAAGAGACGAAGAGGAAGAAGGAGGTCAGGACGGCGTAGGAGAGGATAGTGCCGAAGGAGAAGATGCCGCTTGCGAGGTCGAAGGTGTGCTCGTCGAGGGGCATGTCGCCGAAAGCGAGGCGGCCCTGCGGGGCCCAGGCCATGAGAGCGGCCCAGAGAGCGCGCGGGATGGCGGTCGTCAGTGCGATGGAAGTCATGGCTGCGGCGGCGGCATGGCGGAAGATGGCGCTCGCGGCCAGAGAGACGGCGCACCACAACGCACCCTGGAGAGCCAGGGCGAAAAGGCCCGGCAAGAAGGAGGCGAGCGGGGCGGCGGCGACAAGCGCCGGAGCGAACCAGACCGTGAACGCCAGCGAAGAGAGCAGGAACAGCAGCACGCCCGCCATCAGCAACGCCCAGACGCCCAGGAACTTGCCAATCGCGTATTCCCTTTCGCGCACAGGCGCCGTCAGCAGCGCGGCTATGCGCCCCGTGCGGCGCTCGTCGCTCCACACGTCCATCGCCAGCAGCGCCGCCAGCACCGGCAACACCGGCGCCACCGCCGACGCCCATATCACGCTCAGCGGCGTCCCGCCGCCTTCCCCGCCCTCGAGCCCGAACGCGAACAGCGTGCCCGCAGCCGCCATGAACCCGCCGTACGCCAGCGACGTCGAATACAGCGAATGCACCATCCCGACGGTCCTGCGGGCCACTACGCCGATTGCGCTCACGTCCGCCCTCCGTTGCGTATCGCCAAATCCACGCGCTTGACTATTGTATCGGGCTCGACGCCCGCCGTGGGCACCACCGCCGTAATCGTCCCGCCAGAAAGCACCAGGAAGCGCGTAGTCCATTTCGCCAAATCCGGTATTTCATGCCCGGTGACGATTACGCTGGCGAAGGCGGCGACGTTGGAAATGATGGAGCCGACGCCCTCGCGCATGGTGCGGTCGAGCCCGGCCAGGAAATCGTCGAGCAGCAGAATGCGCGGGCGAAGGAGCATGGCGTCGGCGAGCGCCACGCGCTTCTTCTGGCCGAGCGAAAGGCGCCGTATCGGGGTTTTCATTACCCCCGCGAGCTGGCACATCTCCGCCGCTTCGCCCACGCGCCGGCGTATGCGCTTCTCTGGCTCCCCCTTGAGCGCCGCTCGGTATTCGAGGTAGTCCTTTACGCGCATATCCTCGTAGAGCGCGCACTCCTCGCCCATGTAGCCCAGCTGCCGCCGGTAGCGCAATGGGCGCGAGAGCGCGTCCTGCGCGTCCATCATCACCGTGCCGGAGTCCGGCTGGGCGAGCGTGGCCAGGATTTTGAGAAGGGTGGTCTTGCCCGCGCCATTATCCCCCACCACGCTCACCGCCTCGCCGGGCGAGACGACGAACGAAACGTCCCGCAGCACCTTGCGCTGCGGGTACGAGAAGGATATGTTGCGCACTTCGTACACTTGCGCGGGCAATGCTTGCCGGGAGTCCCGGTTTAGGCTCCGAAGCCGGAGGCCGTCAGGTTCTCGGGATATTCGCCCTTGGCGACGAGTTTCCTGATTTCCTCCTGCACGAACGGCTTGTCTTCCTTGTACGTGACGCCGAACCACTCGGAGTCTGTCGTGAGCGCACGGCAGGTCGCCTTGCCTTCCTTGATGAGTTCGCTGACGACGAGCGGGATGTACCACTCCTTTTTGGGCTCCTTGCCGTTGACGGCGAGCCATTCGGCGAAGCGCGTCTCGAGCACGCCGAAGAGTTCCGGCGAGAAGCCCCAGAGATTCATGGAGACGCGAGAGTCGAGCGGGAGCTTGACTGGCGCGTTCTCGTCTTCGCGGTTTTCGGCGATGTCGCCGGCGCGGACGATTTTGGTCATCTCGGTGACGTCGTCAAGGTTGCCTTCGGCGTTGACGGAGCAGATGCCGCGTGCGACGGAGCCGAATTCGCTGAGCGTCTTGTCGAGGCGGTAGGCGACCATGGCGAAGGCGAGGGGCTTGCCGGCCGGCGCGGGCACTGGAAGTTCGCTGAGGAACGCTCCAATCTTGGCGAAGGCGTCGCGGCCGTAGAAGTCGTCGGCGTTGATTACGGCGAAAGGCTCCGCGACGGAGCAGGCGCGGGCGGAACGCAGCGCGTGCGCGGTCCCCCACGGCTTCGTGCGCCCCTCCGGAACCTGGTACGGCGCCGGCAGGTCGCTCAGCTCCTGGTAGCAGTAGTCGACCGCTATGCGTCCGGCGTACTTGGCGCCGACCTTCTCCTTGAACTCCTGCTCGAAGTCCTTGCGGATGATGAACACCACCTTGCCGAAGCCGGCGCGGATGGCGTCGAAGACGCTGTAGTCGAGAATCGTCTCGCCGCTCGGGCCGACGGGATCGACCTGTTTGAGACCGCCGTAGCGCGAGCCCATGCCCGCAGCGAGAACTATCAATGTAGGACGCATTTTTTCCTCCGTTGTTAGGATTGTGTTTTGTTTGGATATTGCCGTCGCGTTCAGACCGTCTGCTTGATGACGCTCGAGCACGCTTTGAGCACGCCCGCGACGTCCGCGAGGTTGGACGGGATGATCATCGTGTTGTTCGTCTTGGCGAGGTTGCCGAACTGCGCGAGATACTGCTGGGCGAGCTGCATGTTCACGGACTCGATGCCGCCCTGGCCGTTGATGGCCTCGGCGACCTTCTGTATGCCGGCGGCCTGGGCCTCGGCGACGAGCAGGATTTCCTTCGCTTTGCCTTCAGCCTCGTTGATTTTCCTCATCCTCTCGCCCTCGGAAAGCGCGATGGCTTCCTGCCTCTCGCCCTCGGCGCGGTTGATTTTCGCCTGGCGCTCGCCCTCGGACTCAGCAATCATCGCGCGCTTCTCGCGCTCCGCGCGCATCTGCTTCTCCATCGCGTCGCGTATCGTCCTCGGGGGCGTGATGTTCTTTATCTCGTAGCGCGTCACCTTGATTCCCCACGGGTCGCTCGCCTTGTCCACCGCCGCCACAATCGCCGCGTTTATCGAAGTGCGCTCCTCGAACGAGCGGTCCAAATCCAGCTTGCCCATCTCCGAGCGCATGGTCGTCTGCGCCAGCTGCGTCGTCGCGAAGAGGTAGTTGCCGATGCCGTAGCTCGCCTTCGCGGGGTCCATCACCTGCATGTAGAGGATGCCGTCCACGGATACCGCAATATTGTCCTTCGTGATGCATTCCTGCGGCGGCACGTCTATCGCCTGCTCCTTGAGCGTGTGGCGGTAGGCTATCGCGTCGATGAACGGAACGAGTATGTGGAAGCCCGCGTCGAGCGTGCAGCGGTACTTGCCGAGCCTCTCGACGATATACGCGGTCTTCTGCGGGACGATTACGGCCGTCTTGCAGATTGTGACTATGACGACGACGAGCACTATTCCGAAGAACACCAGCGCTCCGTTCAATGCGGCTAACACCATTTTAGACCTCCTTGGCTAATTGCGTTGCCGCACATTATACCATAATATCGCCAGTTCTGCTTGGCGTGAGTGTTTCGCGTCCGCCATCTGCTCCCGGACGGAGAGGAGGAGAGGGAGGAGGGGACCCTGGTGCGAGGGGGCGCTACACCCGGGTGCGAGGGGGTAGGCAGGGGCGGCGTGGCTAGGAATAAGAGGCTGACTCCCCGGTTGTCTAGTGCCACCACGAATGTTGTCTAGTGCCACCACGAATGTTGTCTAGTGCCACCACGAATGTTGTTTGGTGCCACCACGAATGTTGTCTGGTGCCACCACGAAAGTTGTCTGGTGCCACCACGAAGGTCGTCTAGTGCGGCCATGAATGTTGTCTGGTGCAGCAGTTGTCGATGTCCCGGAGCGGGTCCTGCGCCCGCCTCGGCAGTTTTGCGGTGCGCGAAAGCAGGGCGACAGCATTTGACCCGGCCGCCGCGGTCAAATGCGCGGCGAGCGGAATTGTGAAGGGCGGTCAGTCGTCGAAAGCGGACAGCACTGCGCCGGTAACGTCGACGAGGGAAGCCACTTTGTCGCGGATTTTCTCTTCTTTAGGGCCGAATGTTATGAAGGGGACAGGGTTTCTCGTGTGGGCGCGGTCCATCATCGCTTCGATATTTCCGTGGTCGGCGGTCATGACTATCGTGATGCCGCCGACTTCAGAGAGTTCCAGCAGCGTAGAGAGGAATTTGTCGTAAGTGCGCAGGACAGCGCAGGCGCGCGCATAGTCCATCGAATGCCCGGAGACGTCCGTCTGGAAAAACTCGTATAGAGTGAAGTCGTGGACAGCGGCGATGTTCACGAGATGCTCTGCGGCGCGCATGGGCGTGATGACGGGAATGTCCGGATAGCGCTCCTGGATGGTTTCGCGCGTCAAATCCTGCAGGACGGCGCGGTTAGCGGCGAGGTCGTCGGTGGTGCGGAGCGTTTCCGGCGTCGTGAGGGCCATGACGGTGGTGACGGATTTGAAGCGCCGCGCCGCCAGGTCGTCGACCGAATCGACCAGATAGGCGTCGGCGAACGCGACGGAGCGGTTGCGGCGGCGCAGCTGCAGGAAGAGGTTGTTGTCCTCGATGAGTTGCCTGAGGCTTGGGCCGGGGAAGCCTTCGCAATGCCGGCCCATGGCGGCAGCGCAGTTGACTCCCGTGAACATGGTTGCCTGCCCAGTAGCGCTTTGCGGTATTCCGTCGACGCCGAGACAGGCGTCAATCGGCTTGGAATGGCGCTCGATAAGGCCGCACAAAGCCGGGCAGACTTCCGGGTTGACCGGATTGTCCGCCGAGCGTTCGCGCAAACCGACGCCGTCTATGAACAGGAATATCATCTTCATCGCAGCACCCCGAAACAGTCGAATATTTCCATCAAAGATATTTTACCATAATTTGGCGCGTCGCGTCGCGGCGAAAGAGTAAAATTCGCATGCGGCGAGAGCGGCCAGCGCGAGAACGAAGAGCACGGCGAGCGGCGCGTCGCCGACGATGGAATAAGCAGTCGGGCTCGTTGCGGGGACGTCCAGGCGCTCGACCATGACGCCCTGGCGGTCGACGGCGACGTGCCCGTCCGGCCCGCGCAGCCATGTCGCCTTGCCGTCCGGGGCAATCGTGCCGGTGACGCCGGAATTGCCGACGCGGACGACGGGCAGGCCCGTTTCGATGGCGCGCGCCACCGATTGCCAGGCGTGCTGTTCGGCTTCTGCGGAGTGCGAGAACCAGGCGTCGTTTGTGATGAAAAACAGGACTCTGGCGCCGAGGCGAGCGAGCTGGCGGACCTGCGCCGCGTCAGTGTCCTCGAAGCATATCGCCACGCCCAGCGGGATTCCGCCGAAATCGAGCGTCTTGAGCTTGCCCGGCCAGCACGAGCCGACGGGAGCGTAGCGCTGGAGCGAGGGGAACGTCTTGTCGCCTGGTATGAATTCGCCGAATGGCACGAGATGAGTCTTGTCGTACGCCTCCGTGCCGCCGGCCGTGTAGAGGACGGCGGAATTGTATTCGCGGCCTTCGCCGTCGATGCGCACTCCGCCGGCTAGGACGCCGCGCGACGCGGCGATTTCGCGTATCCAGGACGCGAAGCGTTCCACAAACGGCGACTGCGCGCTCATGCCGATTTCCGAAGTCGCGCTTTCCGCCAGCACGACAAGGTCGGGGTGGAGCATCGACATGTTCGACAGGAGATTGCCGTAAACGGAAAAGGGGTCTTCGCTCCTGCCCTTGAAAACGCAAGGGCTGTTGCGCTGGACCAGTGCGACGGTGAGCGCGTCCCGTCGCGTTTCGCCGGTGTCGCCGGAGTCGCGGGCGCCGCGGGAAACGGCGGCGGCGGAGGCGCACTGGAAGCAAAGCCAGACGATGGCCAGCGGCAGCAAAGTCTCGGCGGAGCGCAGGAATTTCGGCACTTTGGCGGCCGAGCGCATGGGCGGTAGGATGTTGGCGACCATTCGTTCTGCGATGGAGGCGAAGGTGCCGTTCACCAGGAGGACGAGAGCGCTGACGAGGTATATGCCGCCGAGGGAAGCGGGGGCGCCGAATCCGGCCACCGCCGCCGGCGTGCCGAGATGGTTCCACGCAAACCCTCCGAAAAGGCGCGAGCGCACAAGCTCGAGTCCCGCCCACAGCACGGGTTCGGCGAACAGTATCGCCGCCAGACGCCGCCAGTAGCCGCCATGCGACGCCCAGCGCCACGCTTTGGCGGCAAGCCAGCCGTACGCTCCGAAATACAGTGCGCAATAGCCGCCAAGCAACCCCCATCCAAGCAGGACTAGCGGCCAGGGCCCGCCGTTTGACACGATTGCCGGCATCCACTGCAGAGTGCCTATCCAGAACAGCATTCCGTTGCACAGCCACACAAGAGCGCTGCGCCGCGCATCGCCGCGACGCGTCAGCCACATCAGCGGCGCCAACGCGAACAGTACGTCCATCCGCTCGCCTACAGGCGGATACGAGGCCCAAAGCACGATGCCCGGCAGCAGCCACATCAGTTTCAAGAGACGTCTAAATGCCTTGCGTATCATTTCTGTCCATCCTATAACTTCAAGTCCAAGCGGCTGCAACAGGGTCGATTTTCCGCGCAGAGCCGCAGGAGACGCGGAGAATCGCCGCCAACGCCTACACCAATTCCGCGATTGGGATTTTGCGTCTGGCGCCCGGGACGTCCGCGACGAAGCGCGGAAGCGAAAGGCCGCCGATGCGCTCGGCGCAATAGCGTTCGATTTCCCGTGCTTTCGCGAGCGGGACGCGGAATCGTTCGATACCTGCGACCGGATCGCACATGAAGACGTAGTACGGGCGGATGCGCGCTGCGGAAAGCGCGCGCAGAAGACGCAGCATTTCCTCCGGTTCGTCGTTGACGCCTTTGAGCAGGACGGTCTGGCAGGAAAGGGGAATGCCGGCATCGACGACGGCAGCGGCCGCCGCCCGCGCTTCCAGCGTCACTTCGTCAGCGCAGTTGAACTGCGCATTCATCCAGAGTTTCCCTCGCCCGGCCGCGGCGAGCGAGCGAGTGAATTCCGGCGTGATGCGCAGCGGGTTCGCAGACGGCGCGCGCGTGCAAAGGCGCACGATTTCGATTTGCTCCAGCGACGCGAACGCCTCCACGAAACGCAGCACTTTTTCGTCGGGCAGGGTCAGGACGTCGCCGCCGGAAAGCAGGACGTCGCGCACGGCGGGGCGCCCTTTGACGTAATCGACGCACTGGCGCAGCTCCTCGCCGGTGCTGACGGTTGGTGTGCGGCCGAGAATGCCACGGCGAGTGCAATGTCGGCAGCACATGAAGCACAAGTCGGTGGTCATGACGAGCACGCGGTCAGGGAAGCGTTGCTTCAGACCGAAGCATTTGACGGCGGAACCGAGTTCGCCGAACGGGTCAGGGCCGTATTTCTCGTCGGCTGTATTGGCGAGAGCGCATTGGTCTTTCTCCGGCGCGGCGGAGACCTGCAGGGCGAAGCGCGGCGAACGGCTGGCCAGTTCGCGGGCGTATTCGCAGGCGTATTCCGGGAAATCCGGCGCCGCGCTCACGGCTTCCCCTCCGGCTCTTCTTCTTCCTCCGGGTCTTCCAGCGACGTCAGCACCGGGTCGGAATAAGGGACGCTGTGGTCCATGACGGCGAACGAAATGAAGGCGGGCGCCCCCCAAAACGATTTCGCGCTGCGGGCGAATACGGCGAGGTCGACACGGTTTGTCGGAGTCATGAGAGATTTGTCGAGAGTGATGCGCGCGGTGTCGCGCCCAGTGCGTTCCAGCGAGGCCGCGCTGTTTTCGTCGTGGACGATGGCGAAAGCCAGTTCCTCGGCGCCTGGCGCGGCGGCCTTGACGTCGAAAGTCCGCCGCCGCTCCTTGCCGCGCAGCACGAACGCCCATGAGCACGGCGCGACGTAAGTCAATTCCGGCTGCACTCCGCGGTAGGATGTCTCGCCGGGATTTACGCCGACAATCATTGCGAGCGGCGGAATCTGCGACGGCTTCAAGGAAGCGGCCAGGCGTTTCATCCTGTCGCGGTCGATGCCGTTGGGCGGGAAGCATGTCGGGTGGGCTTTGGGCGTCAGGTAGTCGTCATCGTTTGGGCAAGTGCGGAGGCTGCGGCGTACAAGGGCCTGCACGGTCGGAGCGAGCATGTTGCGCTTGACCGCCTCGCGTTTCGTCGCCTGCGGAAGAGAACGCGATATTTCCAGCGCCGCACGCAGGTAGTACTGGTCGCTCCACGAAATGCCTTGCGTCGCGAACCAATACGGCGAGACCGACGCGAACACGTCGCCGAATTTGTTCGTGGCGAAATTGTAGTCGTCTACCGCCGGGAAGCACCATATCTGGTTGGAGAGGTAGAGCTTGTGCATGGTTTTCATGCGGCGTGATTCAGAGGTCATGAGAGCTCGCGGCAGCGAACGCCAGTATGGGCCTTGGGTCAGGGCGCGCGAACAGTTGCCAAAGACGGGAAAGGGGAAGAGCATGTTGGGGAAATCGAGCGCGACGCCGCTTTCACGGACAATCGAGTCGAAGCGCACTGGGGTGAGGCCCGGCCAATTCGTGACAACTGGTGTGGAGTGGAGTGCATCGCGGTTTACGTAAAGGTCGCCGGTGTTGCCGCCGGCCGAGGCCGCCGCCATGTTCATTAAGACCTTGAAGCAGCCGCTGTCGAAATCCCAGGAGAGGTTCTGTTCGCCGACGGCGACCGGTTCGCCGAAAACGCCCGTCGCCGGCGTCGCCGCCATAGGGCCGGTCAGTATGGGCTTGCCTTTGAGCCGTCGCGCATATTCGACGAGTTCCGCGAAGCGCGGGTTGGATGCCACCCGCGCCAAATCCCGGTCTGCCTGAATCGCCTCGGCGTCGCGGTATCCCAGGTCAATGGCCTTTTCAAGTTCGTCCAGTGCGCGCGTCTGGTCTTTCCAGTAGGCGAGAGAGCAGGCGAGGTTGTATCGCCAGGTCGGGTCTTCCGGCAGGAGCGCGACTCCTTTTTCGCACGTTTCGCGCATGGTCTCGGTATCGCCGGAGCGCAGGGCTTCGACGAACTGCGCTCGCAGCCGCTCGTGCATTGGCTGGCGCGCCGGATATTGCAGGACGGACAAGGCGGCGAGCATCGCCGCCGCCAGGATTTGAATCCCCATGTCAGGCTCTCCTTGTTTTCATTGGCTATCTGGCGCCGTGCATGAGCAGTACGGCAAAGAACGTGCGTATCATAATCCAAAAATCCATCCACGGCGACCAGTTGAGGACGTAGTAGGTATCGAGAGCGACGCGCCGCGTATAGTCTATGTCGCTTCGGCCGGAGACCTGCCAGAGTCCGGTGATGCCTGGACGCACCGACGAAAATAGGTTGTACGACGCGCCGTATCGCTCGACTTCGGCCTGCACAATCGGACGCGGCCCAATGAATGCCATGTCGCCGGCGAACACGTTGAAAAACTGCGGCAGCTCGTCGAGCGACGTCATGCGCAGGAAGCGCCCGAACGGCGTTATGCGAGGGTCGTGTTTGAGTTTGAAGGTGTGCCGCCATTCCTTCGCCGCTTCGCGGTTTTCCGCCAGCAGTTTTTCCAGCCGCTCCTGCGCGTCCGGATACATCGAACGGAACTTCCAGATTTTGAACTCCCTGCCGTGCAGACCCAGCCGCGTCTGCCGGTAGAAGACGCCGCCGCGGCTTGTCAGCTTTATCAGCAGGGCTATTGCGCCGAATAGCGGCAGGAGTGCCGTGAAGGCGGCTGTCGCCAGCGTTATGTCCAGCGCGCGTTTCTGGAACAGGAGGACTTTCTTGCGCGCCTGGTTTACCATTTCAAGACCGCCGAGACCGCCGAAAGAAATCGCCTTGGAACCGTATACGGGAAACGTGTTGGCCCCGGGCATGTATTCTATGTAGGTGAACCAGGATGCGAACTCTTCCATCTGCAGCTTGAAAAGGCGCTCGTCCTGGCAGGCGAGCAGGATTTTTATGTCGCGCCGCTTCGCCTTGGGCACGACTTTCTTCAGCGACCCCAAGTATCGTATACCCAGACTGCGGAAAGCCGCAACGCGCTCCGTCGTCGTGTCGAAGTAGCCCACAACCCTAAAGCCTGTGTACGTGTCGTCCGACAGTATTTTAGCGAGCGCCAGCGCCGCATCGCTCGACCCGGACATGACCACTGGTATCTGCCCGATTTTCAGGCGGTGCAGTGTAATGCGCGTCAGGTTGCGCGCCGACTGCGCTAGAAACGCAACAAGCAGGCCCGATACCGCAACGACAATGCGCGAATAGCCCTGCATCGTCTGGAACAGCATCACCAGCATCGCGATGACGGCAATGTGAGTAATGGCGGATGAGAGAACGAGCCTGCGCATTTCCTCCACGCCCGGGACTGGTGCAGATGGATACATCCAGCTGCCCTGGTAGAGACCGAGCATCGCGTTGGTGAAGACGAAGGCGAACGGCACCGGCCAGAATGAGAGATACAGCCCCGGCGAATATCTGCCGCCGAGGAACTTGTATGTGAGAACCACCGCAACCCACACGGCGGCGACCGTGAGGATGTCTGCTGCGACGAGCGCAATTACCCTGATTCGTCCTTGCGTGAACATGGGCCTTTTGCGAGGTGGCGTGGAATAGTGCCGATACTGATTGCTGCAGACCGTTTCGCTTGGCGGACTATTGGACGAGGCCGGCGGCCGGCGCCGCGCCTGCGGGCAAGATGCTTGGCCTCAAGCCGTCGTCTTCGTCTTCGTCTTCCGGCTCTTCGGCGCCGATGTCGTCTTCTTCACCGTCGATGAAGTCGCCCGCATCATCGGAAAGGTCTTCAACGCCGTCGCTGTCGTCGCCGTCG